>JANHAI010000002.1 GCA_024464205.1 Candidatus Methanomethylicia archaeon | reverse complement strand
GTCCCATGAGGCACTAGGATGCATTCCTGCTCCAGCATCTTATCCTGCACATCTGGACGGAGCAGGTCCTCAATGCCTTCAATTTGGATCAATGAATCTGCCAATCCGTACCGCTCGTAGAGCTTCTCCCTCCCTTTGAAACAAAGGAGGACCGTATTGAAGCCTTCATCCTTGGCTCCCTTCAGTATCTGCAGCGCGGAATGCGACCCTACTGTTGCTATCGATGGCCTCAAGTCACTATCTCCTTCAGTCTGTCGGACTCTGCCGCCTCTCTTATCTCCAGTGCAATCCTTCTGCCAACGCTCATCTGGAAACCATGCGCGTATTTCGTGTACGGGCTCGTTGTTCCGATAACAGGGCTGCCGGGGACACGCGGTGAGACGTCGAAGATCACTATCTCCTGGTCCTTTGTTATTGCCCCTTGGAGCGCAAAAGGACCAATTATGCCGGGCGGGTATTCCCTCCTCGCGGCGTCGACGAACTTCTTCCCGTTCTCGTACACACTCTCAAGCATGGATTCACGGACCGTAGCGCCCATGTGCCCTATCTCGATGTTCTGAAGCTGGATTTCAATGTCGAGCTGCTGGCGTGCTGGCAACGCCACAAAGTCATAAAGATTGGTCTGCAGCCTCCTGTCTATGCCCATGAACTCAACCTCGCCCCTAATTGGGGAGTTGAAGTAGTTGAAATTGAAATAGGTCCCTACGACATATTCCTCAATCACTGCCTTCTCTAGGTCCTCCCTCCTGATCAGGCCATCAGCTATCCGCGCCTCAGCTTTTTCCCTAAAGTCCTTCTCGCTTTTGGCGGTGAAAAATGCCCTCTCGATCTTCCTCCTCGCCTCTTGGACTTTCACAATGACAAGCCTGTCTATCTCGGATGGAGACTTGAATTTTTTTGGCTGCCTTATTCCTGCCGCCTCAAGGAGGTAGTACTGGTTCTTCTGGGCATTCCTCTCCTCAGATCTGAGCATGAATCTGCTGCCGAATAGCGGGATCGTGAATCCATTTTCTATCTCATCGTAAGGCACATAAGTCGAGAACGCCCTGTGGGGAACAAAGATTGTGTTCTGCCCCTTCAACTTGTCCAGGACTGTCTTTTGCATGATCTGGTCGAATTGGTCGAGTATCACCGCCTCGTCGACGATCCTCCTCAGAGTGACGTATGGCAGCTCCCGCCCTTTTTTGCAAACTACCAACGTCCTGAACCCTTCGTCTTTTGCACCGTCGCAGATGTCCAAGGCAGAGTGGCTCCCCAAAGAACCTATTGTAAGATTCCTCTTGTCGTAAGAATCTAGAATTTTCCAGATGGAATCGCGGCTCAACATTTGCCAGACCCAACAGCTGATAAGTTCAAAGTGGTTAAAATACGTATTCACATTATGGATCCCAGGTGTTCCGATCGAATTCTCGAAGGCGTCGCCCATGTCGGGCGCCAACGAAAGCCTTGTGCAAAAAAGCAGATCGCACTATTGTTTTAAGGCATGGTAGCACATATCTATTTGGGGATATGCTATGGAAGTCAAACCTTATAGCCCATTATTGAAGATAAGCACCTTCCACCTCCCGACAAGGATCGTCTTCGGGATTAATTCTTTGGGGCGGCTCGAAGAGGAGCTGAAAAGGCTCGAGTTCAAAAAACCGCTAATCATCGCCGGGGAGAACGTCAGCAAAACTATGGCTTATGAGACCGTCAGAGGGCTGCTGTCGCGGTGGGGCCTCCAGGAATACTGCTCTGTCAAGCCAGAACCCGGTGCGAGCGACCTCGACGCTCTGGCTAAAATAGTCAGGTCCGAACCGCCAGACTTGGTGGTGGGCATGGGGGGAGGGAGCACCATGGACATGGCCAAAGCCGCCTCCCTCCTCGCGGCCAACATGGGGGAGCCCATCTCCTTTTTCCGAGGATCCGCAAAGTTTGAGAAGGGCCCGCCAATTGTGACCCTCCCAACCATAGCTGGGACCGGCTCAGAGGTCACCCCCATCTCAGTTGTGGTCGACGGTAGCAACAAGCTCGCGATAATGAACCCCTACCTTTCGCCAGCCTTGGCTGTAATCGATCCTGCACTTTCGCTCACGGCGCCGCCGCAAGCCGTCGCCTCATCGGGCATGGACGCTCTATGCCATGCAGTAGAGTCCATTATGTCTCTAGAATCAAACCCAATAAGTTCTGCCCTTGCATTCGAGGCAATCAGCTTGGTCGACGATCATATCGAAAGATCGTATTGCAACCCTGCCGACATCGAGGCGAGACAGGGCCTGTCGCTTGCATCACTCCTGGCTGGTATGGCATTCTCTGCCACAGGCCTCTGCTTGCCGCACGGCATAGCCTATACCTATGCCATAGGGCACTCGGCGCCTCACGGCACCTCAGTTACGCTCGCCCTCCCATACGTCATCGAGTTCAACGCGCCCGCAATCCCTGAAAAGATTGAGCTCATAGCTGCCGCGATGGGAATTGACACCTCGGGGCTTTCCAACAACGAGGCAGCATTTCAGATATCTTCGAGGATCTTCGACATCCTTGACATATTGGGTCTCCCAGAGACGCTCGAGGAGATCGGAGTCAAGGAAGACGAGATCGATTCCATGGTGGAGAACCTCCTCACAAAGCAGACGAGGTTCGTCTCGAAGAACCCAAGGAAAGCCATAAAAGAAGATCTTATGCAGCTATACCGCCGGATGTTCGAAGGGCTCTAGGTGTTGCGCCTTGATGATAACCTACGGCTCCGCCGGCGAGCCCCTCGCGAGGGCGACTGCCAATATCCTCGGGTACAGTGTACTGAACGTCAAGAGGCGTCTTTTCCCCGATGGCGAGCAGTATCTGAGGCTCTTGGGCGATTTTGAATCAGGCACAGCAGCCGTTTTCCAACCCCTATTCCCTTCGCCAGACTCTCTTTTCATTGAGCTTGCCCTGATAGCTGATGCCTTGAGGGGGGTAGGCTGCAAAAAGGTGATTGGCGTCTTGCCATACGTCGCTTACCTGAGGCAGGACGAGAGATTCATAGCGGGTGAGCCGCTGAGCGCAAAGTTGATCGCAAGGCTCATCGAAGCAGCTGGCATAGACAGCCTCATTGCGGTGGACATGCACCTCCACAGGTACAGCCATCCCAGAGACCTTTTCCGTATCGAGGCGCGAAACATATCCGCCATGCCTCTCCTCGCCAAATACTACCGTGAAAAGCACCCAGAGTCTGACCCGCTCGTTGTCGGGCCAGACGCAGAATCACACCAATGGGCGTCCTCCGTCGCCTCGATCTTGAAAGCCGACTTCGTCGTGCTCGAGAAGGAACGCCTGGGTGACCGGGAGGTCAGGGTCTCCGAGATAGGCGGCATCAATGGACGGGAAGTCGTAATAGTCGACGACATGGTGAGCACAGGCAAGACGCTTGTAGAGGTCGTGTCGAGGCTTAAAGCTGAAGGAGCATCGCGGGTGGATGCGATTGTCAGCCATGCGCTTTTGGTTGAGGACGCCTACCGCAGCCTGAAAATGGCGGGACTAAGCGATCTCATCGCGTCCGATACGATACCATCCAGGCACTCTCAGGTCTCGGTCGCCCCGCTTATAGCAGCGGAGCTGAAAGGCGCGTTTCCCTAAAGAGATGCTAACCTTTTTTTATTAGTGCGCGAGATGTAGTCTTGAATGAGCAAGTGTGCGTTTTGGGGTTTTTAGACAATGACACACAACTCAATACTCAAGCTCGCTGAGGACATCAAGTCAATGCGGATAAGGGGGGCGGCTGAGATAGGGAGGGCGGCCGTTGAGGGTTTCGAAACCCTGGCGATCTCATCGAAGGCTGAGGATACTGAATCCTACATGAAGGAACTTGACTCCGTTTATGCCATCCTCCTGAACACTAGGCCGACTGCAGTCTCGCTGGCTAACGCATTGAGATATGTCAGGCACAGGGTCACTAAGGCCTCAAGGAGCGGGATGGACGTCGATGAGCTCAAGGCGATCACAATAAGGGCAGCCCAGGATTTCAAGCGATCATCGGTAGACGCTGTCAGGAAGATAAGCGAGATAGGCGCCAAGCGGATCAGGAACGGCGACCTCATTATGACCCATTGCAACAGCTCGGTCGCGATCTCGATCCTGGCTGAAGCAAAGAAGAATGGAAAGGAATTCAGCGTCTTGGCGACTGAAACGCGGCCAAGGTTCCAGGGAAGGCTCACAGCAAAGGAGTTATCCTCGCACGGCATCCCTGTCACACTGATAATCGATTCAGCTGCAAGGCACTTCATGCCAAAAGTCGACAAAGTGATTGTCGGCGCCGACGTGGTGACGTCCAACGGAGCGGTCGTGAACAAGATCGGGACTTCTCAAATAGCGTTGGCTGCGAAAGAGGCACGCGTGCGCGTCTTCGTCGGGGCAGAGACTTACAAGTTCAGCCCATCGACTGTCTTAGGCGAGCTAGTCGAGATAGAGGAGAGGCCAGCCGATGAGGTGCTCCCGAAGCGCGCCCAAGAAGATCTCAAGGGGGTAAAAGTAGCAAACCCCGCATTCGACGTCACGCCAGCCGAACTCATTGATGCCATCATAACTGAACGCGGCATAATACCGCCTCAGGCATCGATCCTTGTGCTGATGGAGGAATTCGGTTGGTCGATAGGAGGCGAAGAGATGATGAAGACTATTGTTGAGGAGGATGTATGAATGTCTAAAAACACAGAAACAAAATTGTCTTATATCGATGATATTTTTGTCTCTGAACCGGAAGCGATTGATCCTGAAAGATACATCACCGCAAAGTACTACGTTGAGAGCCCGATGGGTCTCCGTTCAGCCGGGATTGCCATTGCCACAGAGGAGTCCATCGGCACATGGACAGAGATCACAACAACAAACGATTGGGTAAGATCGAGGCTCCCGGCAAAGCTCTTCAAGATGGAAGGCAAAGACGACGCTGGGCTGGTATACGTCGCCTATCCGCTAGATCTATTCGATATAGAGAAGAGCGGGATCGCCAACATACTGAGCATGGTCGCAGGCAACCTCTTCGGCCTCTCTGCAATAAAAAACGTCCGCCTTCTTGACATACACTTCCCAAGATCCGTAGTCGATTATTACCCTGGCCCAAAATTCGGGATAGATGGCGTCCGCAGGCTCGTCGGCACCGAAAAATCGCCAAGGCCTCATTTGGGCACGATCGTCAAGCCAAAAGTCGGGCTTAGCCCTGAACAGACAGCGGCCGTCTGCTACGAGGCAGCGGTCGGTGGCGTTGACTTCATCAAGGACGATGAGACGCTTGTTAGCCAAAAGTTCTGCCCCCTTGACGAGAGGGTCTCGAAGGTGATGGAAAAGCTTGATAGGGTCAAGTCGGAGACAGGAAGGCGCGTCCTATTTGCGGTTAACGTCACGGCATCGCCAGAGAAGATGGTCAAGAATGCTGAGGTTGCATTGGACAACGGGTGCAATACATTAATGCTCGACATCGTGATATTGGGCTTCCCTACTGTCGAATGGTTCATAACAAACCACGACTTCAAGGTCCCGATACACATGCACAGGGCCATGCATGCTGCCTTCACGAGGAACCCAAAGCACGGGATTGCGATGCTCCCCCTGGCAAAAATTTCCCGACTTCTTGGCGGGGATCAGCTCCACGTCGGCTCTGGCGCAGGCAAGATGGGGGGTGAGGAAGGGCATAGCGCTGAGCTCGCTTCAATAATAGCCTTCCTGAAGGAAGAGATGCATGGCAAGAAGACAACTTTCCCTGTAGCTTCGGGGGGAATCCACCCTGGTTTCGTGCCAGCCAACTTCAGGGTCTTCGGAACCGATTTCGTCATAAATGCTGGCGGCGGCATCCACGGGCATCCTAACGGGACCCGTGCAGGCGCCACTGCCATGAAGCAAGCAATAGACGCCTGCGTGAAGGGGATCGAACTGGAGGAGTACGCAAAGACCCACAAAGAGCTTGAGATCGCCTTGGGCTTATGGGGCACAAGCAAGCTAGAGGGTGACTAGCCGACCCCTTCTTCAAGAGGAAGGTGCTAGAGAAGGCGGTTAACCTTTTTTATCACCCCCGCCATACTCTTCTCAGTGGTTTTGGATGCCGACATTCAAGGCTAGGCTGATTGACATAACGACCGGCGAGAAGACAGTCATACTCCATGAAGACGACGCGAAGGACATGGTCGTCAGAGTCAACGAGAGGGTTAAGCTCAAGAAGGAGATAAACAAAATAGTCGCCCTTATTGACATATCGAACACTGTAGTCTGCAAAGGCGAGGTGGGGATCTACGAGGATCTTCTCTCTGAATTCCCGGTAAAAGACGGAGATCTTGTAGAGATCCAGCCCGCATCAACACCCACCTCCGTCGAATACATCCGAAAGAAGATGGCTGGTGCCCCGCTTGTAAAAGGAGAGATCTACAGCATAGTGAAGGACACGATCTCCCATTCTCTGAGCCAGCTTGAGATAGCTGCATTCCTGATGGCACAACATTATGTCGGGATGAATATGGATGAAACGGAGCAGCTAACAAGGGCCATCGTGGAGACGGGCCGCACAATCGACTTCGGGGAGACCGTCGTCGACAAGCATTCAATTGGGGGCGTCCCAGGGAACAAAGTCACCCTCATAATAGTCCCAATAGTGGCTCAAGCGGGGCTCAAGATCCCCAAGACGAGCAGCAGGGCAATCACGAGCCCTTCAGGCACTGCGGACACAATGGAGGTGCTCGCACCAGTCAACTTTACTGTGGACGAGCTTAAGAAAATGGTAGTGGATGTGGGGGGATACATCGCTTGGGGTGGCAGCCTCAACTTGGCGCCAGCCGATGATCTTTTCATCAAAGTTGAGCATCCGCTCTCGATTGATCCCAAGTCTCAAATGATGGCGTCGATAATGGCAAAGAAAATGGCTGTCGGCACCAGCGCCATGGTCTTGGACATCCCGACGGGCAAAGGAGCAAAAGTCGAGGACTTCGAATCTGCCAGGAGGCTCGGGAACGATTTCATCGAGCTCGGCAATAGACTCGGCATTAAGGTCAGGTGCGGAATCACCTACGGGAATCAGCCGGTCGGTCACACCGTAGGGCCAGCTCTCGAGGCGAAGGAGGCCCTCGAGACCCTCCTCGGGAAAGGGCCAAACAGCCTTATAGAAAAATCGACCTCCCTCGCTGGAATGCTCCTCGAGATGAACGGCATCGCTGGCAAGAACAATGGGCAGGCGCTGGCAAAAGATATCTTGAGGTCAGGCAAGGCTTACAGGAAGATGCAAGAGATAATAGAGCACCAAGGCGGCAACCCTGACATCAAGCCAGACGAGATACCTCTAGGCGAAAAGCGCTTCATCATACCCGCCCCAGCCGATGGCTATGTCAGCAGCATCAGCAACAGCGCCATTAACGCCATAGCAAGAGCAGCGGGTGCCCCCACGAACAAAGGCGCTGGCGTGAAGCTATATGCCAAGATGGGCTATGCAGTCAAGAAAGACGATCCCGTTCTTGAGATATATGCAGAGAATGAGCAGAAGCTCAAGTGCGCTCAGATAATAGCATCAAGGAAGCAGCCTTTCCTGATCGAAGGGATGCTCCTGGAGGAGCTGCCGGGCTTCTGAGAAGCCCCTTAGTGGAGGGTTTAGGCTGTCCCCTGTCTAAGAAGTGATAAATAATCTCTCTGTTTAATTGGGAATGAAAGGTTCTTTGAAGATAGTGAATTCCCGAGGTCGACCAAATTGGGCAGCCCAGTAGCAGAAGCGGGGGAGCTTAAAGCCGGAGTGGCCAAGCCTGCTGGAGCCCGGTCCAAGCCCAGGCGAAAGTCGAAGCGCCACGGGAAGGCTCAAAAGGCTTCGCCACAGCAGCCCCTGACGGTCGCTGAAACTGAAGCAAAGAGGATGAGGGCTGTAAACCCTGCCCAGTATTACCGTCAGAACCTCGGTCAGCTCGGCTTCGGTGACCCGGAGCATGCCCTTGTGCAGACGATAAAAGAGCTGATGGACAATTCGCTCGATGCATGTGAAGCGATGATGATACTCCCTGAAATCAATGTCGAGCTCATTGCAACAGAGAAGAGGTACGAGGTGGTCACTAACAAGACAAAAGACGGCTCTGTGAGGACTTTCCCCATCTTCAAAGTATCGGTTGAAGACAATGGGTGCGGTGTGCTAAGGAGCAAAGTCGCGAAATGCTTCGGGAAGGTCCTCTACGGCTCAAAGTTCTTCTCTTTCAAGCAGTCGAGGGGGCAGCAAGGCCTTGGTGTGCACGCAGCGATAATATACGCCCAGCTCACGTCGCTTGAACCTGCCGTCATAACTACAAAGACCGAATCTGATCCTTCTGGGTATAGGGTCGTACTCAAGATCGACACCGAGCGGAATGGGCCGGTCGTGATCTCGACAGATGAAGTGAAGTTCGAGAGGCTCCATGGAACGCGGGTAGAGCTGATGGTGGCGGGGGACTATACCGACAAAGTCGAGTATTTCATCAAAGAACTGTCCCTTGCAAATCCCCACGCTGATCTAGCTTTCAAGGTTGTCAAGGAGCCAAATTCAGAACCGAAGCAGCTTCACTTCAAGAGGGCCAATGAGATCCTACCGCCACAGCCTCGCGAGATCAAGCCCCACTTGCTCTCGATGGAGCCCGGCGCACTGCTGGAAATGAAGTCTAATGATCTCTGCTGCAAGACCGCCAAACAGTTCCTGACTAGGCATTTCGTGAGGATATCTGAGGAAAAAGCGGCGCAGCTGCTCAAGGCTTCAGGGATAAGGCAGGATGCCCCGCCAAAGGAAATAGATGTAGAGAGGCTGCTGAAGGCAGCAAGGGAAGGTGACCTTATGCGCCCTCCGCTAGATGTCTTGAGCCCGATTGGCGAAGAGGCGCTCCGGCAGTCGCTCAGGAGGATGTATCCCGATGCAGAGTTCATAGGGGCAGTGGCGCGGGAACCCTGGTCCTACAGGGGAGTCCCATTCCAGGTCGAGGTCGGCGCGGCATTTGGCGGCCAATCGGTCATAAACGACTGCGACAAGGTCAGGGAATCGGTCTTCAAGTCGAGGGTAATAAGGCTCGGGAACAAATGCCCACTTATATATGATTCTAAGGACTGCCTCCTTTACAAAGTCGTGAAGGAGATAAACTGGCGCAATTACAAGATATCTCAGGACGAAGGGAGCCTTCCTTATGCCCCGATGATAATCGTTGTCTCTCTCATTTCCACGAAAGTCCCCTACATCGTCCCCGGCAAGTTCGCGGTTGCCTATCATGAGGAGATAAGGGAGCAGCTCCGCCTCGCGCTTCAGACGCTCGGGCGGATGATCTATGCCTTCATCTCGCACCGACAGAGGCAAGAGCATGAGCGCCACAGGCAGAGCATCTTCCAGATCTATGCGAAGGAGGTGGCAAAGGACCTTTCTTACTTCACTGGGATCGATGAGGCGAAGCTTCTGGAGGGACTCTTGGAATCAGCGAAGCACCGCAAGCCCTCTAAAACGAAGGCGGAGGCTGAACCCGCCAAGAAACCTGAGCCAAAAGCCGAAAGTCCGCCTGAATCCAAAAAGAAAGTGGCTGAAGTGCAAGCTCAGTCCATAAAGGCTGTGGAAGCGACAACCAGCAAAAAAGCAAAGAGGAGTCTACATGAGGGGCTGAGGAAACAGTCGACCCTCGAGCAATTCTTTGGGTGATGAACCATGGCAAGATTAACTAAGTCGCCTAAGAGCGTGCGTTCCTTGGAGACGTTTGATGACGCTGCCAAGAAGCTGAGGCAGATCTTCTCCGATCTCTCTTCAGAGATCGTCGAACTGAAACAGCCCGTGATGCGGATACCCCTCAGGACCGCCTCAAACACGATATTTGACGAGAAGAGGGAGATCCTCACCATCGGGCAGAAGGCTTGCGAGAGGAGGTTCAACGAGATGAGCGGCGTCAGGCCCTTCATGCAGACATGCCTGCTCGCCAGAGCCATCTATGAAGCACTGAAGAACGACGACCACCCCACAATAAGGGATCTCTACTACTATACGCTCCACACAATTGAAGGGACAGAAGTCGAGACCTTCAACAACCAGGATGAGTCGAACAGCATCTTCCAGGACATCGAAGTGATGACGGGTCTTCTCCGAGAGCAGATGGGCGTAGTGGCGGAATCGAGGGGGGCAATGGTCGGCGAGATAGTCCTCGAATCGAAGGGCAACAAGATCGACTGCTCAAAGTTCGGAATCGGGGCGTTCAACATACCATCGCTCTGCGACCAGATAAACATCCTAGAAGTGGACGCCGAGTACGTGCTGGTGGTCGAGAAGGACGCAATATTCCAGCGGCTCAACGACTATGAGTATTGGAGGAAGAACCGCTGCCTCTTGATAACTGGAAAAGGCCAGGCAGACAGGGCCACCCGCAGGATGGTCCGGCGCCTTAGCGACGAATTCGCCCTCCCGGTCTACGTACTCACCGATGCTGATCCCTTCGGGTGGTACATATACTCGACCTACAGGGCAGGCAGCATAAGCCTGTCGTACGAGTCATTTAGGTTGGCGTGCCCCAAAGCAAAGTTCCTCGGCATGTCAATGACCGACCTCGAGAAATACGAGATCCCGAAGGACCACTTGATCAAGGCGAACGATGTCGACATCAAGCGGGCAAGGGAGCTACTCGTGAAAGACCCTGTCACGAAGAAGCCAAGATACCCGTGGTTCTGCAACTCGAAGCAGTGGCGGCAGGAGATCAGGCTCTTCCTTGACAAGAAAGTAAAGGCCGAGATTGAGGCGAAGTCTTCCAAGGGCTTCAGGTTCCTCTCTGACGTCTACCTCCCAGAGAAGATCAGGAACAAGGACTGGATAAAGTGAATTATCATGGCGCGCCTGAAGAAAGTCCTCTCTGAGTATGGCAAGGGCAGATGCAAGGTATGGGCAGAGGCAACAAGAGTAGGCGACGACATACTCCTTCACATTTGGGGAGGGGAAAAGCCCCACCTGGGCAGCGCTTCCCTATGCTCTTCAGGCGAGCCCACTTCGATCTCCGTGCCAGGGCACATGGATTATGTCGTTTCCCATGAAGCCGCGAAGAGAATCTGTTCAGCCACCGGTAAGCGTTGCTTGGCAATAGCTGGGATCCACGTAGACGATGCCTCGCATGAAGATATCGTCGAACTCGTTGAGAACTCTCGCAGGTGCATCAATGCTATTATCAATGACCTGAGAAAATGATGCTCAAGGAACGCCTGATAAGCTCACGAGCCCCATCGCCTATAGAGCTCATTTTTTATGCCTAATTGATCAAGAACCTTCCCAACGATGTGGTCAACCAAATCGCCAAGGCTCTTCGGATCGTGGTAGAAGCCAGGGGAAGCCGGCATCACAACCGCCCCTGCCCTTGTCACCCTCAGCATATTTCTGATGTGTATCAAGCTCAACGGCGTCTCCCTTGTTACCAATATCAGCTTCCTTCTTTCCTTGAGGGCTACGTCGGCAACTCTGGTCAATAGGTTCGAGGTAATGCCGTTTGCAATCGAAGCCAGTGTTTTCATACTGCAAGGCGATATGACTGCGGCGTCGAAAAGCTGGCTCCCGCTTGCGATCGGGGCTGTGAGGTCGTCGTTGGAAAATAGAGTGCCGAGAGCCTGAAGATCGCCCTCATTTTTCCTACATTCAGTCCGTAAGATCTGCTTACCCATATCGCTCAATATGATCGAAACCTCGCAGCCCGCCTTTGAAAGCTCCTCGAGCAGCCTATACCCGTATATGGCCCCGCTCGCCCCGGTTATGCCGACCACTACCTTCAAAACGCACCACCGCATGACCTATTCTCGCTTTCCTTCTGATATCAATTCCTATGTTTCCATGAAATGTAAAAGCAAGTTTATTTACCAACCTGGCGATATATTCTGGTGGTCTGCAAAATGCCCTCCCTTGTCGCTTACATGCTGTTGGTGACCGACACCGGAAAGGAGTACGATGTATTGGAGGCCGTAAGGAGCATCGCTGGAATAACCGAGCTAAGGACAGTATACGGCGAGTACGACGTTTTTATAAGGATTGAAGTGACGGACCTCGTGCTGATGGACGAGATAGTCACAAGGATAAGAAGGGTCCCTGGAGTGGTCCAAACGACGACGCTCGTGGCTTCGCCGTGACGTCATGATGTCGCAAAAGACCAAATCAGCCATATGAGCGTCCCGGCAAGGACGCAAACCTGGGCGTACGCGAAGCGCCTCCCCTTAACGAACCCCCTCAGCCTTTCGGCGCTACTAGTGAAAGCTCCGACTAGGATGAACGGGATCCCGAGCCCCAATGAGAAACAAGCCAAGCTCACGAGCCTCATTATCCCATCTTCGAAGCTCAAGGCGAATATCGCGGTCACTGCCAGAAATGGGACTATGCAAGGGCTTGCGATGAGGATGAGCAGCAGACCAAACACAAAACCGGTGATTGCGCCCCTCCTTCCGGAAAGGAAGCGCTGAAAGCCTACGGCACGCGTGAACCTGTGCGTCAGTAAGTCAATCAGAAGGAATGCAACAATGAACGACGACATGAGGTAGAACCACTTGGCATAACCTTCGATCTGAATTGCGCTGAGGCCCAATCCGATAGATAGCCCTCCTATCATTATGCCGCATAAGATCGAGACCGCGCCAGTGAGACGAGAGAACGCATCATTGCCGAACAGATACGCAACATAGCCAGGCAGGATCGGGAGCACGCAAGGCGATGCAATGCTGATCAAGCCCAAGAAGAGCGCAATGAGCGGCTGGTAGACGTCCACCTGTCATAACCCCATCAATTCATTGATAAGGTCATCCTCTGCGACATATCCGCCCTCGTGACGTATAGCCACCGTTCCGTTGCTGCTTGCCAAGACTATTGTTGGCACTTTAACTATTGACCAATCCTGGAAAACCTTCCTCAGCCCTTCATCATATTTAAAAAAAATGATGTTGACGGTATCGCTGTAGTTAGACCTTATCTTCGCCATCACTCCATCTTGCATCAAACAAGTCGGGCATCCCATTGTAGAGAAGTAGATGAGGATGGGCTTTCCGTTGCTGAGGGCGTTTTCGATGAGCGGGTGATCATTGATGACTTGCCTGCCGGGGAACCCCTCCCTCGGTATGCTGTAGTAGGAATAGGCGCCCACTATGGCGCCCAATAATACTACCGCAGTTAGCGCTAATATGGCTGGCTTCAACGGCTTTACTCCCTCAAGAGGAAGTCTTGGACGCAATCCTTGGCTTTCTCCCTTCGGCGGTGGTGTTCTTTAAGGAAAGCGGCTACTTTTTTGGCAAGGCTCTCCTTGCACTCGCCACACGTCTTCCCTCCTGACTTGCAAGATTTGTAGGTCTCAGCCACCTCGGCATCGCTTTCCTCAAAGAGGCTGTAAAGGTAGCTGTAAATTACGCAGACGTCTGGGTTGCCGCCCTTCTCCTTCTGCTCCCTGATTGTCGGCTGCCCTCCAGTGAACGCATTCTTGACCTTCTTGATCGCTTCGCATTCAGTGTCCGACAGGAAAATCGCCGTCTCAGGCATGCTGGCACTCATCTTCCCGCCAGCACCGAGGCCCGGTATGAACTTACTGTATATCCCTGCGGGCTTGCGGTAGCCAAGCTTCGGGGCGACGTCCCTCGAGATCCTCCAATATGGCTCCTGATCGATCGCGCAAGGGATCAATACATGGGTGTCCTTGCCGTCGATGTACTGCGGGAGGAAGCAAGGCGCTGCCTGCATCGCTGGGAAGAACACCATCCCGATATTGGAGCTTTCGCTGAACCCAAAAGTTGCCCTTGCCGTTGAGAACGTCACGTGTTTAGCGACCCTGACTGCTATGTTGTATAGTTTTTTCGTGTACGAGAGGTCTGCGAATATCTTTGTTCTTTTTGGATCGAACCCGACAGCAATTATGTCTAACAGGTTCTCCTCCGTGAACTTGTTTATGTCCTCTATTGAGAGCTCAGGGTTGAAGAGAAATTTTTCATCATCCGTCATCTGGAAGAAGAGATCCGCTTTGAAGGCGTCCTGCAAATACTTAGTGAAGATCCACGGTATGAGGTGCCCAAGGTGCGTGTTGCCCGAAGGCCCCCTGCCGGTGTAAAGCGCGACCCTGACGCCTTCCTCATATGACTTCATCCAATCTCCAAATTCCCGGTGTGAGAAGAACATACCGCGCCGGAGCAGTACGTGGAGACCGCCCGCATGCCTCCCCAGCCTTTCAATCATAAGCCTGTCCAGGGGCTCAACCCCGAACTGGCGTATGAGTTCGTCGTAATCGACCTCGCCTTTAACTTCCCAAGGCGTGACAACCGCACCCGAGTTCTGCATCTTGAGCCTACCTTTTCTAACTCCCCTAGTGAATACATATATTAATTTCATTTGTTTTAATCCAGACCCATGAGACGCAAGATCTATGACTTCCACATGCACTCATTCTTCAGTGACGGGGAACTCCTCCCAGACGAGATAGTCAGGAGGGCAATCGTTCTGGGCCATGCCGCAATAGCGATCACTGACCATGTTGACGCCTCAAACATGGAAGAGGTCGTCTCCGCCTTGGTGAGGGCGTCTAAGCACGTCGCGGAGTATTTCCCGGGATTCACACTCATCCCTGGAGTCGAAATAACCCACGCGCCTCCCCAATCCATTCCTGAGCTAGCGAAGGCTGCGAAGAGACAAGGTGCAAGGATAGTGGTCGTCCACGGCGAATCCCCCGTTGAGCCTGTGGCTCCTGGGACAAACGAGGCGGCATGTAAATGCCCGGAAGTCGACATACTGGCCCATCCGGGGATGATCTCCGAAAAGGCTGTCATCGACGCGAAAGCGAATGGAACTTACCTCGAGCTCTCGTACAGAGGCGGGCATTGCCTCGGCAACGGGAGGGTTGCAAAGCTAGCGTTGGAACATGGTGCGAGCCTCATCGTAGATTCTGACGCGCACTCCATCGGGGACCTTATGGGGGAGCAGGAGATAAAGAACGTTGCAATCGGTGCCGGTCTCCGGCCTTCTGAAGCTGAGGTCGTCATGTATGAAAACCCGATAAGGCTAATGAAGCGGTTGGGGCTTTGACCATCATCTGACGTTCAGTTGGTATTTTTTGGCTATATCGTGGAACGCGTCCCTGACGTACCTCACTTGATCCCAAGACAGGCCATAGGTGTTGAATTTGAAGTGCTTTGTCAAGCCCGGCTGAATGCCTACAATCTTCCTGGACCTGAGCTCGTCGTAAAGGAAATAGCCCCTCCGCTTGTGGCCCTCGGAGACCCTGAAAAAAGGCTCTGTTTCCATATGGGTCAACGTGTGCGCCTTCGGCCTTATGCCTGCCTGCCTCACGCCCTCAATCCTCTCGAGCTCATCGACGAGGAACCTCGCCTTCTGGACTTCTTCTTCCCACCTCTCAACCCTCTTCACCACGGCGGGGAAGGACGCCATCAATGTCACCATCGGGGCACCCATCACCGTGCAGCCTAACAGGGCCAACTCCTTTGCCGCAAACCTCCTCTTGCTCAGGTCACCCTCAATTGATGATTTCGATAGAATCTTCTCGCTCAGCGATGCACTGAGTGCGAGGATGCCGGTGGGGGCGCTGGCCGCCCAGCTCTTGTGCCCGCTGCTGACTATCACATCTGCCCCAAGTTCCTTGCCATCAATCGGCATTATGCCAGCAGAATAAGCACAATTAAGTATGAATGGGATGCCATAGTCATTCGCTATCTTCCCGACAGCCTTAGCATCAGCTACGTTACCGTACATGTAATCGACATGCGTGAGCAGGACCGCTGCGGGCAATTTTCCTGTCTCAGCCTTCACCTCCTCTATCTTCGAGGCATAGGTCGCGAGATCAATCCTATACTCTGGCGGACCGCTATTAGGCACTTCCTTGACCCTCAGTCCGGCAAGCTCAGCTGCGATGTAGCTCGAGTAATGGGCTAAGCTGTCCAGAACCACCGTGTCCCCCTCTTGGGAGAGCATCTTGAACGCAATGAATTTCGCCTCGCGGCACCTCGTCACGACCCTCGCCACCCCCATCCCAAGGAAAGTAGCTAGATCCTCGTAGAACTGCTTGATTGGCGGATCTGTAATCATGTCGAGCCTGGCGGTCTTAGGCGGACACCAGTCACAGACTGAGTATCCGTCCCCGAACTCTAGTATGGCCCGCCTAGCCTCCTCCGTCAAGACACCACCACGCTGTATTGGCTGCAAATTGATGAACTCTTCTTCAGAAAAGTCGCGCCTCAGATTTGAATATGCCCTCAGCCTCTCTTCTGGTACCCTCATCTCTGCATTCCTGCCATTCCCCTAATCTTCCTCAAGGAATCCTCCGCCTTCGAGACGGCATCAAGGAACCTCTTCTCCTCCTCGGCATTCATCAAATGCTGTGGAGCAGTCTCCCTCAAGACCTGATCTGCAGATAACATGTTGTTGATGACTTCCTTTATCTCCCTGCTTAAGGACATATTATCACCATGGAGCTAGGGTAGGGATTCGAACCCCAGTAGAACGGGTCTGCAGCCCGTCGCCTAAACCGCTCAGCCACCCTAGCTCGCCATCAAATTTCAACTCTTCAGTATTTATGTCTTGTCTTGAGGGCAATCCGTTTTTAAGACTGATGAAGCAGAATTGTAGGTGGTGGCTTAATGATGGGGCTTCTGAGCCAGAGCGAGCTCACAAGGTACAACAGGCAGATGATGATCAAAGGATGGGGGGAAGCAGCCCAGCTGAGACTGAAGAGGTCAAGGGTCGCCGTAGTGGGTATTGGGGGACTCGGCTCTCCCGCTTCCCTGTACTTGGCAGCAGCTGGTGTCGGGTACCTCAGACTAATCGATTCTGATAACGTAGAGCTATCTAACTTGAATAGGCAGGTGCTTCACTGGAGCACCGATCTTGGTCGCCCGAAAGTCGAATCCGCAGCGATGAAGCTTGCGCAGCTCAATCCCGAAATTTCGATTGATGCAAGGTGCGAGACGATCTCAAAGGACACGATAAGCGAACTGCTGAGCAGTATCGATCTCGTCGTCGATGGGCTTGACAACCTGCCAACAAGGATGTTGGTCAACAGCGAATGCGTCAGGAGGGGATTGCCTTTCGTCTACGGGGCCGTATACGGTAACGAAGGCTACATGACGACTGTCATACCTGGCGTTGGCCCGTGCCTCAGTTGCATCTACCCTTCCGAAATGCCCGCTCCTAAGCCCTTCCCAGTCCTGGGGACCGCCCCTGGCGTAATCGGGAACCTTGAAGCCACCGATGCTATCAAAATCATAACTGGGATCGGCGTCCCGGCGGTCGGGAGATTGTTGGTATACGATGGTGAACGGATGGCTTTTGAAGAAGTCAGAATAAAAAAATCAAGTTCTTGCGCCGTATGCGGGCATATCAGAGCGTAAGCAGTACTATTCGATGAAGTCTCTTCCTGTCTTCTTGAGGAGCCTGTCCCTTGCGGCCCTTAGCGCGGCCTCTTCCCGCCTCGCCTCTTCCTCGATGCTCCGTGTCTGCTTAACGCTCTCCCTCTCTTCATATCCGCAGCTCCCGTCAGGGAGGAGCGCCCTCTTCTCGCAGAAAGCATAGTTGCACTTAGCAACAACGCATATATCGCCTACCCAGTTGCAGTACGGCGTACCATCGCGTATGGTTCTCTGCTCCCAAGGGTTGCTCCTGAACGCTCCCCTCTGCTGGGGATTGCTGCTCCTTATATAAAGCGCCCTCTGCCCACACCTAAAGAACGAACAGGTGGCTCTGCATGGATTCTTGCCTTTCAATCTCAAGACCTCACATATGGCAATTTCTCATGTCATTGTCTATATGCCATCTACCAAAAGGACTGTATATGGCTCTCATTTCCAGATAGATAAATTTTATGGAAAGGATCTTCACTCCGAGTACTACCGCTTGTAGCCTATCTTCTGCAAGAACGTCACGCGATCTGCCTTCTCAACGTCGCCCTCGACGCCTCTGGGCGAGCTGCCGTCCACCACGCCCAAGATGCCCCTGCCAGTCGCTGCCTGCGCCACGACCACCTCAATGGCGTTGGCAGTAGCGCAGTAGATGTTGCAGATCTCCTGCACCTCCTTTAGCCTATTGAGGACATTTATCGGATAGGCTCCTTTGAGGATGAGAACAAACGAGTGCCCGGCCCCAATTTCTAGGCATGCTTTGACCGCTTCATTCTCAAGATCGCTGTCATTACCATCATGCCTTACTAGGCAAGGCCCTGAGGCCTCCGCAAAAGCGATCCCAAACTTTGCTTGCGGCACAGTAGTGGCGACAGCCTCATAGATATCTTCCACGCTCTTTATGAAATGCGACTGCCCTATCACAATGTTCGCACCTTCAGGCACCTTTATCGGCACAGACATGATCTGCATTTTACCACCACCATATGTAAATCTCCGCAGGATATATAAATCATGAATGGACAATGCTTACTGTTGCCAAAATCGAGGGTGAAATGTTTGAGGTTCAGCTATTATGGTTTTGAGCTCGAGATACCGATGGGGTGGATCCTCTCTTTCGACAAGAAGACGAAATACGAGTCCGGGATTGCATCATTCCTGACTCCGATGAACTTCAGGCTGGATCACCTGTGGGATAACTTGGAGAAATACCGGAAGAAGAACCCGACCCTCGAATCGTTCATGTCCGCCTATTACGACAGCCTAAGGAAGAACAAGGGGATGAAGGAGCTCCAGATCTCTTCAGACCCCCCTATAATAACTGAAGACCATGAGATCTTGTCGCACGAGATCTCTTACACCTACCGCGCCCCGCTTGGGAGGGCGGTTTCACGAAAGATAATAGGCAAGACTATCTTCTGCAAGAAGACGAATAGGTTCATAGCCATATACACCGCATACGATACAAAAAAGGAGAACCCTGAAGAGACTGCTCTGAGGGAATCGATAGCGAAATTTTCCTGCTCGTGCTCCCAGGAAGCTAAACTTTAATTACCCTCTCATTACCATTAGAATACAAGGGATGTTCTTACCATGTACAGAACCATTATGGTTGGAGTAGATGGGTCCAAGTACGCGGAAGCTGCCTTTGAGGCTGCAGCAGAAATGGCCATGAAGTTCGATTCAAGACTCCTGATCGTGACAATATACGCGCCCCCTGCGATCGGCTTGCTCGGTGACATTCCGCCCTATCCGCCTACGGTGCCAAAAGAAGTCGAATCAAACATGATGCCTCTCCTTAAGAAATACGAAGAGAAAGCGAAACAAATGGGCGTCAAGGTCGTCGAATCGAAGATAGTTCCAGTATGGAACACCGTCGGTGCGGGCTTCGTATCAGAGGCAGAGAAGCAAGGCTGCGCCTTAACAGTCATCGGCTCCAGAGGCTTGACTGGCCTGACAAGAACCCTTCTAGGCTCAACCGCCGACTATATTGCAAGGAACGCCCACTGCGATGTGCACATCGTAAGGCGTTAATTTTTTTATTTTTTTCCGGGTAATTCATATGAAGTTCTCAATTTTTGGCTTCGAGCTTGATGTGCCAAAGGAGTATTACATCTTTGTAGTCAAGGATTCCCTTTACTATCGGGGAGGAATTGACATCTCTGACCACTTCAAGCATAACCTCAAAATATTGTGGGACGACCTTGACGAGTTCAAGAACAGCTACAACACTCCTCTCGACTTCTTCCAGTCGAAGTACGATAAAATAAAAGAAGACAAGGACCTGGTTGCAATCTCTTCTGAGGAGTACAAATGGGACCTCTCAAAAGACCACCAATATCATTTCCACAAGATCTCATACACTACAAAAAAGCGGTTCACCAAAGAACTGAACCATGCTCTGATTGGCCTCGTCATCCATTGCAACACCACGTCTAGGTACTATCTTCTGTTCCACGAATATTCTGAGAATAAGAACGAGTTCGAACCTAAGTCACTAAGCATGATGAAGTCATTCAATTGCAATTGCGATACCGAATGAACTACCTGTTGCCTACATCGGCACTCGAATACTCCCACGTACCACCACTGCAACAGTCCGCAGGCCACCCTCCGAAAACATCGTAAATGAGAACCACGCTGTCCAGGTGCGTCATCTCGAACTTGTCTGGGGAATAAGTGATGTATTGGAATCCGGGCGCTGGCTTAAGCTCCGGGTTCCAGATGTAAATCATCCACTGTGTCATTGTTGCAGGATTGGTGGCTATGCCTTCAATGGATTTCACATACCTCAACTCGCCAATACTGCCGTATTCTATCTCAAGGGCATATTTTGAGACATTAAAGTCCTTTAAAGTCTCGAAATTGGAGGAGTTCGCTATTTCGTATATCCTCAACTCTACATATTTGGCCTTGTCCAGGTGAGATAGTGCGTCGATCAATGTCGATCTATAAGGAAGCACTATATCTTCGTACCAATATACCACTCCGTGAGTATCATTGTAAGGCCTCTTCATGTCGATCCCAATGTCTATTTCAACTATTGGGCTACCATTTTGTGAATATGAAAACAGCACGCGTTCCCCTCGACTCCCCATCTCCTGCATATTGATCCAGTTCCAATTCTTCAAAAATTCGTTAGCTATGGAACCAAACGCGAGCGCGTTGCCAATCACCATCATCGAAATAAGCAATGCTGCCATTAAAAAAATGTATTTTGCTGGAGGGACCTTATTCTCTTCTGCCATTTTCTCTCATGTTATGTAAAACACACTCTCATTAATATCGGTATTCCTTTTCTATTCTTTATTACATAAGAAAAAAAATATATTGAATATACATAAAATAAAATAATTTTATACACCTAAAAAATTTTAATAATGATATTTAATACCATTAAAATTAACATCAGTCATTAATAGAAAAAATTATGCTTTACAATACAAATGTTGTGCAATATTTTTTAAAAAATAAAGTCGATAAGCCTATTATATAAAGGTATCATTTTTTTTTCGTAAGCTATATTAATACCGAACATGGATAACAGGTTCAGCAATTAATGGTGGGAAAAAAATGTTGGAAATATTCTTGACAAACGAGTATGCAACACTGATTCTCATTGACTGGCTTCGTGGCATTCCGGGATGGGGTCTTCCTGCTGCGTGGACTGGCTCTTGGGCACTGATATATCTAGAGGAATTTTTGTGCTGGTGGATCGTACCCGTCGTGACAATGCTTTGGTGGCGGAACTGGGCTAAGAAACATCCAGAATTGCTAGAGGAGATCTAGGAGGTATACATATGGATTTTGCAACTGGAAAAACAATAGAAGCTGCAATAATTGTAATTTGGATCCTCCTGATTTTAGGCATAGGCGTTTGGGCTCGTAAGAGGGTCAAGGCATCGGGCGACTTCATGGTTGGAGGGCGTGCAATTCCTGTTTGGATGCTCGGCATGTGGAGCGCTGGCGCTTCAGTAAGCGCATGGGCATTCTTCGGTTTGCCAGGCGCTATTTATGCATCAGGCGCATGGCAGCACTGGGCCATTTGCACACCTATGATTGTAGGGTTCGCTCTGACCATACTCATCTTAGGCAGATGGATGAGGATTTCTGCAAAGAAATACAACCTCATGACGATGCCCGACTTCCTAGGAGAAGTCTATGGAGGAAAGTGGATCAGAATTTTCGCGGCTATCGGAATTTTCTTCGCTTGCGTATTCTACTCAACAGCTCAATTCAAGGCAATTGGAGTTTTGCTTGGAACTATATTGGGCTTAGATTACATCCCCGCAGCCGCCCTAGGTATAGCGATATCAGCAGTCTATGTGCTATTGGGCGGTTTCATAGCAGGTGCCATAATTAATTCATTGAACGTCTCGATGATGATCATTGCATCAGTGATCGCAGTCGGGTTGGGCTATGTGATTACAGGCGGATATGGCCCAATGCTGAGCTCCATCTCCGCTGCTACTGGTGGTACCACATGGCTGAACCAAGATGCTGCTCTAGGCGGAGTTGCTTGGTGGTTCTGGATAAGCTGGGCGCTATTCCTGTCATCCTTCGGGCTGATAGGGCAACCTGCTATAGTCCAGAAGCTATATGGCATCAAGAAGCCTAGCACACTGTGGATTTGGGGTCTTATGGGCGGAATCATTTTCGGTGTAACCTGCCCTGCTTATTGCTATCTCGGTGAAGTCGTAAAGTGGATGGCAGTTCAACCAGGATCCACAGTCGCAGCGCAGATAACAGGACTTGGCTTAGGAGCGGACGGCGTAATCGCATGGTTTACAGTAAACTATTTGGCTGTCGAAAGCCCAATCCTTGGCGGTCTGCTTATCGCAGGCGTAATCGGGGCTGCATGGAGCACTATTGACGGCTTCCTCATGATGGGCGGTGCTGCGATAGTTCGCGACATCATAAACAAATGCTTCAGGCCGAATTGGACAGACAAGCAGCTTCTGCGCAACCTCAGGATTGGCATGCTCATCACCGGTGCCATAATCGTCGCAGAGACAATGTTCCCTGCAGACATCATATCTTGGCTCGCTGCCATCGGCTGGGCAACCTTTGCAGCCACTCTTGCGCCTGCCCTTATCCTGGCGACCCAATGGAAGGGCGTTACCAAATGGGGCGGCGCTATAGGAGTAGGCGTTGGCGTCGTCGTGACGATCTTCATGACACTTGTGTGGCGTCTTCCCAACTTCACTCCGTGGGGCTTGGGCACTGCGAAATTCATGAAGACCTTCTACCTGGACGCTGGCGCATGGGGATTCGTGCTCGGCCTAATAGCGATCGTGGTCGTTTCTTTGGTGACAAAGAAAGAACGCGGGCCTCTATACTACGATATACACAAGGACGTCGCAAAGCCAACCCAGTAAAAACTCCCTTTTCCTTTTTTCTTTTCAATTTTCCTTCTTTTAGTATCGATTAGCTCAATCCAGAAAATGGAATAAGTTAATATCAGAGGTCAATTCATCCTCTCTCACGATTTGGCGG
>JANHAI010000080.1 GCA_024464205.1 Candidatus Methanomethylicia archaeon | reverse complement strand
ATTGCGCAGGCTACTGCCCCTACGGCGTGATCAAGCTCGAGGAATTGGAAGGGGGAGAGGCATGATGCTCGCCACGGATCTCTCCAAAGTGCTCTACATAAACCTGACGAGCAGGAGGTGCTGGGTTAAGGAGAAGCCAGAGCTCTTCAGGGCATGGATCGGCGGTACTGGGGTGGGTATAAAGCTCCTTGAGAAGGAGTGCCCGCTTGGCGCCGACCCGCTCGGCCCAGAAAACCCCATAATCATCAGCATAGGCTACTTCAACGGGATATACCCCCTCGCCTCAAAGGCGATCGCGATGTTCAAATCGCCTCTGAACGGCAACCTTGGCGAGAGCCATGCTGGCGGAAGGTGCGCAGTTGCGCTCCGGATGGCGGGTCTGGGGGCCGTCGTCATTAAAGGGAGGAGCGAGACGCCGGTATACCTCGTGATCGACGGCGAAAAGGTCAGGTTCAGGGACGCATCCGCCCTGTGGGGCATGGAGAGCTGCTCAACTGTCGGCAGGATAATCAGGGACATCGAGAGTGGGGGCGGGATCAGGGCAATAATGAGGATAGGCATAGCCGGGGAGCGCATGGTCAAATACGCATGCGTGACGACCGAAACCTATAGGCATTTCGGGAGGCTTGGGCTCGGCGCGGTCTTCGGGAGCAAGAAGCTCAAGGCAATACAGATCTCCGGGAGGGAGAGCTTCAAGATGAAGGACCCGAAGTCGTACCGCCAGATTTACGACAGCCTCTTCAACACCTTCAAGTCGCCCCTGATGAAGAAATACCATGATCTTGGCACGCCCATGAACGTCCTCCCACTGAACGCCACAAAGACGCTGCCGACTAAAAACCTCCTGAACGAGCAGTACGATGGGGCGGAAGCCCTCTCGGGGGAGAGGATCGCTGAGAGCTTCCTGGGCAGGAGAACCGCCTGCGCCCACTGCCCTGTATCATGCATACACGTTGCCGCGCTAAGGGAGCCGTACGAGAATGAGCCGTACTTCTACAAGACGAAGATGATCTCTTACGATTATGAGCCGATATACGCCCTGGCAGCGATGCTCGACATCAGGAGAGCCGAGGACTACCTTAGACTGATGGACAAGGTCGAGGAGGTGGGGGTAGACGCCATGAGCACGGGCGTCGCGCTCAGCTGGGCAACCGAGGCAATGGAGAGGGGCATCATAAAGCCTGAGGACGCTGGCGGCCTCGAGCTGAAGTGGGGCGACTACAGGGCCTACATCAAGGCAGTGGACTGCATAGCGCGCAGGAAGTACCCGCTCTTCGACGCCATGGCAGAAGGCGTCCTCTTTGCTGCCAAAAAGTATGGCGGGGAGGAGTTTGCCCTGGCATTCGGCGGCAACGAGATGCCCGGATATCACACTGGGCCAGCGGCATATGTCGGCTACATTACCGGCGCCAGGCACAGCCACCTCGACGGGGCGGGCTACAGCATAGACCAGAAGATGGCATGCTCGGGCAAGGCAGGTGCCCCCCCAGAAGTGGCTAAGCTGTTGTTCGACGAAGAGAGCGTCAGGCAGGTCCTCTCAAGCCTTGCCGTCTGTTACTTCGCTAGGGGCGCCTACACACTTGACGTTGTGAGCAAGTGCTTCAGACCAATGGGGATAGAGATCAGCGCCGACGAACTCGCTAACATTGGCAGAGCGATCCTGAAGGCAAAGTACGCTTTCAAGTACCGCGAGGGATTCTCCCTTGAGAAGGAGTGCACAAGGCTTCCCGCCAGGATCTTCGAGAGAACGACGCCTCTCGGCATGCTAAAGAGGGAGGATCTGATTGAGGCTGTTATGGCATTCGAGCGCCTTGTTCGGGGGGATTAAAGGGCGCCCGCAACCGATCCGCGGCTCGAGCACCGCTCCTGCTGATCGGCAATTTCTTAACATCGTGGGGGCATAATGTCATAGGGGCATGATTTTGGGCGAAAAAGTAGTCGCATCATCCATGGCCAAGAGGAAATCTGTCCTCGACTGGGCATCCCCAATCAACTCCGCCCTGGGCGTCGTAGCAGGCGCAAAGCACCCTTACCGCCTCGTCCTCGTCGACGAGAAAGGCAAATTCAAGGGCATATTGAGCGCCAGGCGCATCCTTGAGATCCTCTTGGGGAAGAGGGGAAGGGCGATCCGCGAGGGGAAAGGGCTGAAGGCGATCCTAAGCGAGCCCATAAGAATGGTTATAGACGAGAGCCACCAGGTCTTCACAACTGAGACTTCAGCGAGCACTGTCCTGAAGTTTATGGTCGAGAACATGGCTGGCTACGTGATCATCGTTGACGCCTCGAACAACTATGTCGGCATAATCGAGGAGGTCGACCTTCTCCAAAGGTGCAGGGGGATGAGGCTAGGCATCGAAGTCAGGAAATTCATGAAGCCAAATGTCTGCGTCACCCCGTTGTCCTCGACCATCCTCGAGGCTGCCGAAATGATGCTTAACGAAAGAGTGAGGCGCCTGCCCCTAGTGACTGATGGGAAAGTTGCTGGAATCGTAACGATAAGCGACGTGGTGAGGCACATATTCTCGAGGACCGAGCGCTTAGAAGCACTCAACACTAACGGGAGGCTAGAGGACCTCCTATCCGAACCGATAGAAGGGATATGCAGAAGGGAAGTAATCGCCTGCAGAGAAGAGATTGACATCGGAGATGCCATAGAAATAGCGTTGGAGAAAGACATCAGCGGGCTCGTCGTAATGAACGACCTCGGTGAGTTGAAAGGGATAATCTCGCGCATAGACATGATAGTTGGCCTCGCGAGGTCCATAGGCGCCGATACCCTAGTCGGGATGATGAAATAGATGGTTGCGATCGACGAGTATTTGGCTATAGTAGGGGAGAGCGAGATCGATGGAATAAAGCAGCTCGCCGGTCTCATAAAAGGCGAGAAGGTAGTGCATGTCAATGCCACTCCGTACGGCGGGGGCGTCGCAGAGATGCTCCGCAGGGTCGTGCCTTTGGCTCAGTCGCTGGGCATCTCAGCCAGCTGGCAGACCATAAGGGGCAACGAAGAGTTCTTCTCGATAACGAAAAGGCTGCACAACGCCCTTCAGGGGGACGCCAGCGTAGGGATATCCGAAGGAGAATGGAAGAAATACCATGATATAGCAGAGTTCAACTCGTCGATCCTGTCTCTTGACGGGGATGTCGTGGTCATCCACGACCCGCAACCGCTCCCCCTTATCAACTTCAAAAAGGGAGGGAAATGGGTCTGGCGATGCCACATCGACACCTCCTCGCCAAATATGGGCGTGTGGAGTAGGCTCTCTGGGATGGTCAACATGTTCGACGCTTCAGTCTTCTCCATGGAGAGGTACATCCCCAAGGATCTGGAGATACAAGCACTGATCGACCACCCGACAATAGACCCCCTCTCCCCAAAAAATGAACCCCTCAGCGCCGACCAGATCGAGAAGGTACTCTTGAGATACGGCCTGGACCCCGAGAGGCCTATCATAGGTCAAGTAGGCCGCTACGACCCATGGAAGGACCCGATCGGGGCGATCAAGGTTTACCGGTCCATCAAGAGCGAGATGTCGTCAGTCCAGTTTGTCATGATCGGCTCGTTCGCAAAGGACGATCCTGAGGGCAGCGAATGGTACAATAAGACCGTTTCATTCGCTGGCAAAGATAAGGACTGCTTCATACTGAGCAACTTGGACGGCGTGGGGGACATCGAGGTAAACGCATTCCAGAGGGGCTTCAGCGCCGCACTCCAGATGTCCATTAGGGAGGGCTTTGGCTTGACCGTCACAGAAGCCCTGTGGAAGGGTGTCCCTGTAGTGGCAACAAGGGCGGGCGGGATCCCCCTCCAGGTAATCGACGGCGTCACAGGCTTTTTGGTCAGCAACTATGAGGAAGCGGCTGGGAAGCTGAGGCATCTCCTCAAAAAGAGGTGGCTCGCGAGGGAGCTCGGCCAGGCGGGGATGAGGCATGTCAGGCTCAACTTCCTCATAACGAAGGGGATCATGGACTACATCAGAATGCACATAGAGCTCGTCGGCAAAAGCAAGGCAACGGCTCGCTGAGCGGCGCAAGCCACCATTAATCAGAATAGCTTAATATGGGAATAATTGATATTATCATCAAGACTGAAATTGGTCGACATATTACTGCTCTTCGAGATGCACCAGCCAAGGAGGCTCAAGCGACAGTTCGGCAGGCTCAGCGGGCAAGGCGGCCACAACTTCGAGGAGAGCTTTTTTGATGACGAGCTGAACAGGGAGATCCTGCAGAGGGTCGCTGAGAGGTCGTACCTCCCGATGCTGAAGATGCTCTCGGCGCGCCTCAAGTCTGACCGCTTTAGATGCAGTGTCTGTGCCTCCGGGACGCTCCTCGACCAATGCAACATGTGGAACAACGCGGTACTCTCCGGTCTGAAGGAGATAAGGGCGAGCAACAGGTGCGAATTCATCGCGGAGCCTTATTTCCGGTCCATCTCAAGCATCTTGGAATACGAAGACTTCTCCCGTCAGATCGCGATTCACAGGAAGGTCCTGAAGGGGCTCCTCGATTACGATGCACTGACCGCCAGGAACACCGGCTGGATCTATGACAACGGCGTGGGGGGAACCCTCAGCACCCTCGGCTTCAAAGCCGGTCTCGTTGAAGGCTCGGGATCCCTCCTCGGCTGGAGGTCTCCAAACTACCTGTACGCCTCGAGAGGCGGGGGCCTGAGGCTAATCGCGAGGGATTACAGGCTCTCAGACCTCATCAACTACAGGCTCTGCAGCCCCGCTCTGCCCTCCGGGATTGCAGACGCAGAGGCGCTCTACCAGATCTTTGCGGGAAAGGAAGGCGACCTCGTGCTGGTCTCTTTCAGCATGGAGACCTTCGGCGAAAGGTACAGCGATGGCAATGCCACCAGGGCCTTCCTCGAGAAGCTGCTCGACCTTATCGAACGCAATGACGATCTCAGGCTCTCCACCCCCCTCGAAACTTGCCAAAGCCTCGAGCCTCGCGGGGAGCTCGAGGGCGAGCAGCCGACGTCATCAGCGGACCTCGAAAAAGACCTCTCTGCGTGGGCGTCCAATCCCCTCCAGAAGTACTGCCTGGACAACATGAAGTACCTCTACCCGTTGGCGAAGAGCAGCGGAGGGAAGGCGCTCAGGGCGTGGAGGCTGTTGTGCCAAGCCGACTTTTACGAGTACATGTCCATGAAGGATGGCGAGACAGGGGCAATCCATTCGTCTTACTCCCATTTCAGCAGCCCGCTCGAGGCATTCCTCACGTTCAACTGGACCCTCACTGACTACAGACAGAGGCTCTACTCGACT
>JANHAI010000001.1 GCA_024464205.1 Candidatus Methanomethylicia archaeon | reverse complement strand
GTCCACACCGACGCGGACGTCATCGTCAAGGAGGACTGGCTGGAGAGGATCATCTCGATGTTCTCTGAAGGCGTAGTCGCCGTCTGCGGGCCAGACGAGCCGATAGAGCAGATCGCAAAATACCGTCTACTCTACTTCGCGATCAACCTCTTCTCCGACATAACCTACCGCCTTGGGAT
Organism: Candidatus Methanomethylicia archaeon; assembly: GCA_024464205.1. Taxonomy (GTDB): domain Archaea; phylum Thermoproteota; class Methanomethylicia; order Methanomethylicales; family Methanomethylicaceae; genus Methanomethylicus. The sequence continues at coordinate 23,475 of JANHAI010000001.1, read as the reverse complement.
CGTAGGAACAAGGGGCACCAACACAGCGGTTCTCAAGGACGTCTTCCTCAGGGTGGGGGGGTACACGGACTATCCGCTTTGCGACGACGTCGAGCTCGGCTTCAGGCTCAAAAGAATGGGCAGGGTCGTTTACAGCAGGAAGCTCATGGTCAGGGCGTCAGCAAGGAGGCTCGCCAAGAGGGGCATCGTGGACGTGCTGACTAACTGGCTCAGGGGCGACCTACTGCTGCTGACCGGCAGGAGGACCGTGGGGAGCTACCACAGGGAGAGCTATTGAGGAATTGAAATAAACGCGCCAACCCCGACCGACTTGCCCCGATCGCAACCGTCCTTTAAATGGGCACAATCAGAAGTCGTCTGAGCGCCTCTTGCCCCCCCTCATGAAAAGCGCCAAGAGCGTCACTATCGCAACCGTCAGCACTATCGCCATTATGAGGATGTCCGTGATCATCCCTGGAGGTAGGCCTTGCGGCTCGGAGATCGTGAACGTCCACGTCACGATCCCCTCGTTGTAGGCGATGTCCATGGCACGTATCTCGACGGTGTGCACGCCATAATTGAGGTTGGCACTGTATGAGACCACGATCTCCCCTATAGTAGCCTGCCTCGTCACATCGACTCCGTCAACCTTAATCACTATGGTCGACTTGTCTACCTGCAGGTTGTCGGTTACAGTGGCGCTTATCGTGACCTGCTTCGTTGTTATCTCGGCGCCACTACTCGGGTTGAAGTTGTAAATGGCGGGGGGAACGTTGTCGACGGTGAACGTCCAGAATACGTTCCGCACGTTGCCTGCGGCGTCATAGAGGTCCACGCTAACGTTGTGAGGGCCCTTGGACAGTATAGGCGATGGCCAGTAAAGCAGCGTCGACGTATCGAAGGACGACATGTTGGTGACGTCCACCCCGTCGACCAGAATCTTGAGCTTACCTGTGTCTATGAGGTAGTTGTCGGCATATGTGATGAAAATCGAGTTGTTCAGCGGGACGTAGAGGTTCCTCTCCGGGGAGAAAGAGATCGAGTACGGCGGCGTAAGGTCGACAGTGAAGTTCCAGCTCCCGTTTATCCCGTTGCCCATCCGGTCCACGACCTCGACCCGCACAGAGTGGATCCCCTCCGAGAGGTTCAGGTTAGAGACCGTGATCCCTGAGCTCGAGAAGTTCGCGTAGAGCGTCAGCTCTTGCCCATCAAGGAAGACCCTGGCTTTGTCTACACCCGAAACGTTGTCGCCAAAGGAAGCCCCGACCGTGGAATTCGCCTTGTTCGTGTACGTATCTGGCTGTGGCAACATCCCTGCGAAGTATGGGGGTGTTGTGTCTGTTGCGAACTCGAAGGACAGCGAAGCCAAGTTCCCGACCTCGTCTTTCACCATTACCGAGGCGGAGTGCCAGCCATCCTCAAGTGGCTGTATATCCGCTGAGACGATCCATCCGGCTTGGTGGGATCCAGAGGCGCTGAGCGTGAAGCTCTGGTTGCCTACCTTGAGCATTATGCCGTTCGGCGAAATCCGAGATACCGTGTCGTTGACCAAGAAGGTTATCCTGGGCGCAGCCTCGCCTACGATCTGTCCGCTGCCAGGGATCGAGGAGACGAGGTAAGGGGGTGAATTATCCGCCACGTAGAGTCCGGCCGAGCTCGCATTGAACCTCAGCTCCTTAAGAGCCGCGTCCCAAACTAGGCCGCTAACCGGTCCGCCCTCCGCCTCTCCTGCCATGACGGCGGGCATGCCATTGAAGAGTATGCCCGGCTGCCTACCGCTCTCGAACCCGGCGAAGGTCACAGACGCATTTACGTTCAGCGCTGGGAGCGCAGTCGCGTTTATGAAAAGCTGCCCTTGGCCCGCCGTCATGAGCCTGTCGAGCCAAGTGACCGATGAGATTGTGACCGGATCGCATAGGTCAACGGGCACTGTGTAGACCGCCTTCGTAAGGGGCGAACCTGAGGAGAGCCACTCGAACGTCAGCCCTTCAACATGCGTGAAGTCTGCTATGCCTTCCCACCGCGTCGTGTTGCCGCCCAGGGAAGGGATCATCGCCTGCGGTCTGACGTTCACCAATGCCAGGAACTGTGTCCCGTTTAAAGCAACGATCTGCCCGCCAGCCGAGCCAAGGAAGGTCAGTGCGAAGGACCCTCTGGCTGAAAAACCTGGATCAATCGAGGCATTCACAATGAACGCGTACCAGCCGCGCCCGTCCTGCAGCGTCCCTTTGGACCAGGTCCCGTTCAGCGGAGGGGACAGCATGAGCGTCCCCGCCCCTATCCCTGTCAGGTTCGCAGAGACAGAGAAATGGGAGTTCGGGGCCGATACGTTCAGGAGGACTGCCACCGGCGAGCCGTTGTAGTAATAATATGCAGAGGTCGGCCTGGAATACCCTGAGCCGTTAGCCATTATCGCCCTGGACGAGAGCTCTATAGACGGCAATACGAGGGTGAAGTTCTTGTCCGCCGTCTCAGAGCCCCTCACAACATGCACCCTGTAAGGGCCGGTCGCAAACCCTGAGAGGTTGACCGGAACCAAGAGGACCCCCGAGGAGTCGATCTCCAGGCTGCTGTTGCTGAAGACTGCCTGCCCCGTCGAGTTTATCACCGATACTGAGACGGGCTTGAAGGGGTTGCCTGTGATCGTTATACCGGCGACCTCCCCGACCATATACATTGCGGTGTCAGAGTCAAATGATATGCCAAGTGGGGCTGCCGAAACAGCCGGCGCATAAGCTGCTGCGCTAATCGAAAGAGACAACATGAAAATGATCAACATTCGGAAACACGCCATCTTTGACACGACGCCTCCTCCTTTCCGCATAAGACCAAATCGAATAGATTATGGTCTCAATCTCTATTAATATCTTGAGATGGATCGCCGGGCTCAGCCAGGTCAGATGCCTTTCATAAGGAGCTCTTCCCTGTTGAAGAGGGCTATGCCGATCTTGAAGACGATCAAGTCGAGAGCCGCAAAGCCGACCCCAAGGATCAGTATCATCAGCGGCCCGAATATTATGAGCCCCGAGATCTCGGCGAATATCACCGCAAGGACGGGAATCAGGAGTATCGCACTCAGCTGCTGCGCCTCCCTGTAGCCCTTGACCTTGAAAGAGACGATCACCGTCACCCCGATGCCAGCAAGAGCCACCGTCGGCGTCACCAGGAATATCAGCTCGGTCCAGAGCAGGTTCGGGAGCAACACTGCGCCATTGAAGAGCGGCATCGCTGCCAGGTCTATGACCACGCAATACATCGCAAAAGAGAGGACAGTAACTGCCATTGCAGGAATGAACGAGACGAGTATCTTCCCGAGGAGGAGCTCGCCGTCAGAGAGGGGGGTAGCGAGCAGCGCCTCCAGCGTCTTCCTGTCCTTCTCGCCTGCAAAGCTATCAGAGGCTAGAACGCTCGACGCCATCAGCGGTATTATCAGAAAGAACGGTGCGAAGAAGTAGAGCCCGAATATGTAAAGCATCTGCTGCTGGACTCCTAATGTCGCAACCATTTCGCGTATTTCTGGCGGGAGACTCTGGAAGATCGGGCCTATTATCTGGAATGACGATTCGGGTATCCCGAACATTGTGGGGACGAAGAATATTATCGAGGGCAAGATCACTGCGAAGATCAGCGGAACGAACAGTATCGGCGCTATAACCTGGTAGTTCCTCCTCATCTCCCTCCAGTCCTTCCAGAAGACGAGCATCGCGTTCGAAAAGTCGGTCACTTAGGCATCCTCCTTTATCAGCCTCAGGTAGGCCTCCTCAAGCGATGGGAGCGTCTCGTTGACAGAGAGCACCATCGCGCCCCCGTTCACAAGCGCCCTGACCACCTCCGGCGCAGCCTCCTCGGGATTTTTCGAGGTGACCAAGATCCTCCCGTTGATAACATCAACCCCGATCACCGAAGGTATCCTGCGGACAAGATCAGCAAAGGACTCGCCGTCCCCCTTTACCCTGACCTCGATCCTGGGCCTTCCGGCCATCCTGAGCCTGAGCTCGTCTGGGGAGCCGATCACCACTCCCGCTCCCCTCTTTATGATCATCACCTTGGTGCACACCCTCTCCGCGTCCTCGAGCCGGTGCGTGCAGATCAGTATTGTCCGCCGCTCCTTCCCGCTCATCTCGGTGACCATGTCCCTTATCAGCTTGGCAGCCTCAGGGTCGAGACCCGCCGTCGGCTCGTCGAGGAAAAGGACCGGGGGGTTGTGGACCAATGCCCTGGCGATCGCCAGCTTCTGCTTCATTCCCTTCGAGAAGACCGTCACCTTATCGTCCTTCCTGTCCCAAAGCCTGAAGAACTCGAGTAGCTCCCTGATCCTCTCCGCCCTCTGCCTCGATTCCTTGATCCCATAGGCCTGTGCGAAGAACTCGAGGTTCTCCAGTGCAGTCAACCTCTCATATAGGCTAGGGTTCTCGGTTAGTATGCCGACGGACCTTCTGACGCCCGTAGGGTCGGATCTGATGTCGTGCCCAGCAACCGTCGCCATCCCTGATGTCGGGGAGATGATGCAAGACAGCATCCTCACCGTCGTCGTCTTGCCCGCCCCGTTTGGGCCAAGGAGTCCAAAGATCTCGCCCTCGCCGACCTCGAAGCTGAGGGCATTCACCGCTGTAAAGCCGTCAAATTTCCGTGTAAGCCCTTCCGTCTTCACAGCCAACAATTTGCCAACGTCGCCCCACGAAAGAATGATTTTACCCACCCATATATAAGGGCTTTAACCCAGCCTTTTGGGAAGCTGAAAAATCGCATTAAGAGCGATGCCCTCCTATTTGCCCCCGCGTGTAAGCTTATTTACATTTGCGATACAATGGTTAGGTGATCTTGGGTTCTGATGGCTATGCGAGGGAAGATCGCCGTGGTGCTCGGGACTAGGCCCGAGATAATCAAGATGTCGCCAGTGATAAGGGCGCTCGAGGCAAGGCATCTGGATCACTTCGTCCTACATACCGGGCAGCACTACTCTTACAACATGGATCGAGTGTTCTTCGAGAGCCTAAGGCTGAGGTCACCAGAGCACAACCTTGGCGTCGGCTCCGGGAGCCACGCTGAGGAGACTGCGAAGATGCTCGTTGGGATCGAGAAGATCCTGATGCAGGAGAAACCGGAGGCGATCCTTGTTGAGGGGGACACAAACACAGTCCTGGCAGGGGCGCTTGCCGCCTCGAAGCTGCACATTAAAGTCGGTCATGTGGAGGCAGGGCTTAGGTCCTTCGACATGGAGATGCCCGAAGAGGTCAACCGTATCGTGGCGGATCACGTTTCGGATCTGCTCTTCGCGCCCACCAAAGTCTCGGAGAAGAACCTGCTGAGTGAGGGGATCGACCCGCAGAAGATCCACGTCACCGGGAACACCATAGTGGACGCCGTTCGGCAGAACCTCGATCTCGCCATGAAGGCGGAGCTGCCTCCAGGGCTCGCTACGGAGAGGTACGTCCTCGCCACCCTCCACCGGCAGGAGAACGTGGACGACCCGGCTAGGCTGAGGGGGCTTATGGAAGCCCTCGCGCGGGTGCACGAGGCTTTTGGCATGCCGGTGCTGTACCCGATCCACCCGCGGGCGAGGAAGCGGCTGTCGGAGTTCGGGGTCAGGGCGGGTAAGGGTGTCGTGCTGGCGGAGCCAGTGGACTACCTTACTTTCCTGCGGCTGCAGAAAGAGGCGACGCTGGTGCTGACGGACTCGGGCGGGGTGCAGGAGGAGGCATGCATACTGGGGGTGCCCTGCGTCACCCTGCGGGAGAACACGGAGCGCCCAGAGACGGTCGAGGTGGGGGCGAACTTGTTGGCTGGGACCGATCCTGCCTCGATCTTGAGCGCAGTTAAGGAGATGCTGAACCGCGGGAAAAAATGGGAGAACCCATTCGGGGATGGCATGGCTGCAGAGCGAATAGTCGATATCCTAGAGCGCGTATGAGCGAGCCTTTGCCGCCGAACCTTATTTCACTTATTAAAAGTATGAATTTTATTTTTTAAAATAAGTTGCAGGTGCGATGACTGCAGGTGGCGCTATTTCGGGACGACGCGAAAAGGGCTGCATGGGCGCAGCATGTTACTCTGGGATCAGCATTATTATTGAATTAGACCAGAGTGGTATCGGTGGCTGGTTTGTCCGGAGGCGAACTGATCTCCGAGAAGCTTGGCCTGAACGTCAAGCTCCTATACTCCTCGATCGTCGCCTATCAGCTCAACATAGTCGGCGGGATATTCAGCATCTTCTACATCACCATCCTTGCACGAGCGCTCACAGTCGAGGAGTACGGCATCTGGGTCATGATCATCAGGTATATAGGATATTTCGCCATCCCGTCAGTCGTCTTCACCTACTGGCTTCCTAGGGACATAAGCAGGGGCAAGAACACCTCCAAGACTGGCTTGGTCTACTCGCTGGCCATGGGCGCCATCCTGACCCCTGTCTATATCGCTTTCGTTTGGGGGGCATCCTCAGAGTTGGAGCAGCCCCTCCTCCCTCTCCTCCTTTCCTCATCGATAATCATACTCGAATACTTGAACGCAGCCCTCATGTACACCTCGCAGGGCCACGCCCCCCAGATTGTGGGGTTCGGTCAGTTCGCCTTCAAGGCTGGGCAGGCCATCTCCGGCATCATAATGATCTCAGGGATCCACTTGGGCCTCACTGGCGCAGTGCTCTCGGTCCTCTTCGGCAGGCTTTGCATGGATCTCCTGATGCTGCGGCAGAACCTGCCAATACTCCGCAAGTCGCGGCTGAATCCTCAGACTGCGATCACATGGGCAAAGTCCTCGTGGAGATCCCTATTTGGCTCATTGACGTGCCTGGTCTTCTGGCTCGACGTCCTTATAGTCAGCCTCATATTCGGATCAGAGGTCCCTGTGGCTTACTACGGGATATGCATCACGATACTCACGGTGATAACCTACGCCTCCTCGATACCCTCTGCGCTATACCCGAAGGTCCTTGCGAAGAGAAACCTCGAGGACATGGGGGAGGCGATATGGCTCACACTCGTGATAACCATACCGATAGCCGCTTTCATAATACTCTATGCTGAGCCAATCTGTGCCATTTTAGGGACGAAGTATCTGCCCGCCGCCGTCCCGCTGCGGGTCTTCTCGGTCGCCTCGGTACTGCAGGTCGTCTCAGGAATCGCCGTGATCTCATATTTGGGTCTCGAGGGCAAGGACTCGTCAACCCTCACGCAGCGGGAGCTCCTAAGGTCCACGATCTTCAAGAACGATCTCGTCAACATGGCAATCAACATCGTGTACATAGGGGGGATCTCGATCTCTGCCTACTACCTGTCCGATCCCGTAGCGGTCGCCAGCTCCTGGGGGGCATGGATGTGCATCTCGTTCGTCATATCGCTGGCAGTCCTGGGGATGCTCATATCGCGGGACTTCGCCCAGAAGTTCCCATTTCTCGTTCTTGGAAGGGACTCGCTGCTCTTGACCCTCCCTGCCGCCCCTCTCGCCGCAATGCCGCTGCTCTTCCCTGTAGACGCATTTTCCACCCTCTGGCTTCTAGTCCCCGTCCTCGTCGCCCACATCGTAGCTTTCTTCTTGGCATATGTCGGCATCCTCTATCTTGTTTCGAAGAGGTTCAGGAAGACCCTCAACGACGCGCGCGTCGAGATCTGGGGTGCCCTCAGGGGTGCTTTTGGCAGGAATGGTGGAGGGGCTGCCGTTCAGGGCGAGGGCGGGACGCCACAAGAGCCTCCAAAAGAGCAATAAAGGATATTAAGTTAATATTTAAGGGAGCAGAAAAATCCTCGAGCCTAGGACGCCTTATGTCTAGCGGCTTAGATCCGGCTGAAATGGGTGATTAGATCTTGGAAGATAGGGTCGGGATGCAAAAAAGAGAGGAAAGGCTCCTGCTCGCCTCCATCTTGGTCCTCCTCTTGATTGGAGCAGCCGAGGTTGCACTTGGCTACTTCGTCAGGAGCATAGGCCTCATAGCAGACGGAATCCACTCTTGGGCAGATGCAGCAGTTTCGGTGCTTGTCTTCGCAGGCATATGGCTAGCCAAGCGATCCCCGGACAAGACTTTCAGGCACGGCTACGGGAGGGCAGAGACGCTCTTCGGCCTCATCGCTGCCTTCGTCATGGTCATGCTTGGTATCCTTATAATATACGAATCGATCCTTGCCTACCTCTCCCCTGTCGAGATACTGAACCCTCTCCTCGGAGGAGGGACCGCGCTCCTCGCGGGAACGATCTCCCTGATTGTGGCGCTCATGAAGTGGCGCCTGGCTAAAAAGACTGGCTCTGAGGCCCTGTCAGTGGATGCCTACAACTCGATGAAGGACGGCGCAGCCTCGTTCGTCGTCGTGGCGGGCATAGCGCTCTCATCGATAGGTCTCCTCTTCTTCGACGCCGTCGCGGGCTTGATCATAGGTGTAATGATCATCGTAGTAGGGTGGGTTTCCATAAAAGAATCCTCGATCGTATTGATGGACGGCTGCGTCTGCGCAGACCGGGTGAGGGGGATCTTCGACCTCGCACAGAAGATTTCTGGCGTCAAGAAAATACATAGCGTGAAATTCAGGAAAGTGGGGAGGGGGATCTTCGCGGAAGCCACCGTCCAGTTAGAGGGGGGGATTTCCGTTTCCGAGGCTCACCGGATAGTAACTTCACTTAAGAAGATGATAATGCAGCAAGACAGCGAGATAACCAGGGTTACAGTGGAGATAGAGCCCCACCAAGTTTCCCCCCCTAAGGCGCAATGAAATCGGTATTACAGCTGCATCTTGGAGAGGGCGTCACTCGCTGACCATCATTGACAGAACGTGCGACTTCCGTATCGTAAGCACAGAAAGCGCGCCAATAAGGGCGACGCCAGCGGCCGCAGTTATGGCTGCAGCTGCGCAGTAGTTCAGCCCTGCCGCTAAAGCAGCTTCCTGGAACACCGCATAAACGGCGAACGGGGAGGTGAGCAGGGCGCATAGCCCCCCACAGACCGCGAACGACAGCAGTATGCCTGTGCCAGTCACGAAGTTGCCCCTCATGTTCTCGCTGAGGTCTGGGTATTTGAGCCCGAAATATGCGCCCACGAGGACGCAAACAACCGCCCCCAACAGGGTGACCAAAAAGATCGCAAAAGACGCCCTCTGGCTGAAGTTTAGGAATGCCGAGATGCCCAGCGGGAAAAGCGCTGCCACCGGAATGGTAAGCATAAGGGGGAGTGCTATTTTCGCTTTCAGGATCGACGCTGACGAGACAGGCGAAGTGAAGATCCTCCAGATCCCTTTCCCCTCCTGCCCTATCGCGGATGAGGCTATGAACATGCCGAAGAAACCTGATCCTATGAGGCTCATCATGGCTGCTATCCCGTAGAGATTTTTCACGTCGCCGCCCGCGGTCCATACTGTCGCCACGAGTGGCACGATCATCACTATCGGCATCGCCCAAAACCTCACCATCTCCCTCCTCCTCAGCAAGGCCTTGAGGTCCTTCCTCATTATCGCGCCTTCCTGGGCGGAGAAGCCAAGCGCCCCGAGGAAGCCCCTCCCCTGGTATTTCGCCGGTTTTCCGCTGCCGCCCCCGATCCTTATGGTCGCGGGGAGGGGGACCCAGTACTTGGACCTGAAGAAAACGCCGACGTAGATCAGGATCATCCCGAAGGCCAGCGTCAGCGCCGAGAAGACGACTGCCCCAAATGCATCCCCCGCCGCCACTGAGGCGACTATGATCGATGGCCACATGAGCGGGACGAACCAGAGCGCGAGCGCCTGGGGGGCGAAAGAGGAAATGACCATGAACAGTATGTTTGGGTTGAAGATCGCCTGCGAAAGGACGAGCACGACGACTATCAGCACCGCCCTCGAGAAGATCGCCGCCCTGCCGCCCCTCTTGGAGAAGCTCGAGGACACCCTGTTGACAATAGCCCTTATGATCTCTGCAACTGTGCCCCCGATGACCATGAAGAGGATGGAGAGTATCGCAGACGCTGCCCAGCCCGCCAGTAAGCCGAACCTTAGAGCGAATCCGAGCGAGACGCCGAGCGCTCCCGTCAAGATCCAGAGATGCATGAAAGCGGTCGAAACGGTGGATGCTATGACGTACTCCCCAGCCGTCACAGGCATGTAGTTCACAGCCTCGCTCGTCATGTGCTGCGAAGCCTCGCCTATGACGAAGAATATTCCGTACGTGACCATGAAGACGAAGACGATGAGCGGCACCAACGCAAGAATCTGCATCCCTATCGCCTCAATAGATGCCAAGTCTTCCGGGGGGACCACTCCAGTGACAAAGTAAATGAACGCAAAGGACAGGACGAAAACAGCCGAGTAGATCAGCCCCAGCGAAGAAGGCCGCCTGAATACGCCCTCCCCCGTCCCCCCTCCCCTGACCCTCAACTGGGCCAGAAGGAAGACCCTCATCAATGTGCTGATCTTCGCCGGGTTCATTTGGCGAGCTCCTCCACGATCCCCCTCACGTCATCAGTCCCAGTAATCTTGAGGAAGACCTCCTCGAGGTTGGATCCCGGCATCCCGGAAGTTGCCTTAAGCTCCTCAAACGTGCCCGAATGGAGCACAGTGCCCCTGTACATTATGGCGATCCTGTCGCAGATCGCCTGAGCGATCTCAAGAACATGCGTGCTGAATATGGTGGTCACCCCCTCCTCGGTCAACTTGTTCAAGAGGTCCTTGACTATCTTCGCGGAGCGGGGGTCAAGGCCGTTGAGGGGCTCGTCGAGGACGAGGATCTTCGGCTTGTGCAGGAGCGCACCTATTATCGCGACCTTCTGGCGCATCCCCTGGGAGTAGCCGCTGAGCATCTCGTCCTCCCTGCCGGCGAGCTCGAAAGCTGCCAGAAAGCTCTCTATCCTCTCCACTTTTTCCTCCTGCCCCACGCCATACATCTCGGCCACGAAGTCGAGGTATTCCCTTGCCGTAAGGAAGTCGTAGAGGCGCGGTGCCTCAGGGACATAGCCAACAGCCTTCCTGACGCCGACAGGATCCTGCTGCGGATCCATGCCCATCACGAAAATCTTGCCTGAGGTCGGCTTGACAAGCCCCAGCATCATCCTCATAAACGTGCTCTTGCCCGATCCATTAGGACCGAGCAGCCCGAAGATCTGCCCCTCCTCGATCGAGAGATCAATGCCGTCCACAGCTCGTACGGTGCCAAAATCCTTTGTCAGAGAATGCGCCTCTAGAGCCAGCGCCACATGCATGCCCCCTCGGCTTTTGAGATAATTGCTTGGGGGAGCGATAAAAGAGTTGGGGCGTTCTAACCCTTGGCTCACAGGGATCATGCAACGCCCCATCACCTCTATTGTAATCACAATTTTACCGTATCTTCAGTAAGTAAAAGATATGTTTTTAGAAAATAAAAAAAAAATAGTTTCTACCGTTCGCGTTTTCGAATGATCTGAAATTGTTTGCAAAGCCTTTTTATGAAAGGGGAGACATCTTGAGACTATTCGGGTGTCCTGTTTGCGCCGCATATTATTCCTCGATTCAATGCGCGGATTCGCGATATTCCTCATGATGATAATACACGCCTACTCGTTCGCGACTATAGATCCGCTATCGGGAAAGGCATACGGAACCAATTCGGCCCTCGTCCTCGCGCCTGATATCCCGCTGGCTACGATGTTCCCGATATTCTTCTTCGTCTCAGGCATAAGCATCGCCACCTCGATCTCGCGAAGGCGCTCGAAGGGAGAAGGGATTTTGGGAATCGCGTCTCACTTTGCGGGCAGGGCCCTCCTGCTGGTCTCAGTCGGCATCGCGATCTCAGGCATAGGTGGGCTCTCAGGGATCCAGTTCTACTTGCTGAACGGGCGAGAGCCGATCTCCCTGATCGGGCTCTCTGCCCTTCTTGCACTGCCCACGATCTATCTCGGCACACCAAAGCGTCTGGCTGCGCTGGCAGTTGTGTCATATGCAATTGTAGGGTGGGCGTTGATCTCAGAGCCATTAATACTCATAACAGGCGCCGCGGGTCCGATACTCCTCACAGGCCCCTTCTCTCTGCTCAAGACCCTGCCCCTGATCCTCGCGGGGGCGTCGATAGGTTTGCAGTCATCCTCAGGCAGATCGATCCGAAAAGTCGCCCTCGCCTCATCTGGTGCCGCCATTTTGGCTGCCGTAGTCGCCGGTTCTGCATTCTACTCTGGCGAGGTGGCATACGCCTCGACATACTTCATCTCGATACCTCTGGTTGCCTCGATAGGGCTCTTAGGCACACCTATCTTCGCCGCCCTCGAGGGTAGGGGGATAAGGCTGATGCCGCTTGCAGTATTCGGCAGGACCGGCCTCTTCGTCTATGGCGCCCAGATCTTCATTCTAACACTCGCGATGATGATCTTCCCATACAACCCCGGAAACGACGTCTTCGTTCTAATGACGCTTGCCTGTTTGGCGACCCTTTGGCCCGCCTCCTACTTCATTGTCAGGGCAAGGGGGGGCACAAAAGCGTATTCCCCTCCCGCGATCACTTGATGAATGCGTCGAGGCACCCTGTGCCTTTGTCCGTTATTTTCGCGACGCTCAGGAGATCCTTGGAGCTCCTATAGTAATCGATGGACCTCTTTATACCCTCTGTGAGGGGTATCGATGCCTTGAAGTCCAAGAGCTTATGGCACCTCCTGGTCTCGGCCTGGGTCCTGAAGACGTAGTTCTTTATGGGGTTCGGTATGTAAACCGGCTTCATAGCCACCCCAAGCTCGTTCCCGATCAGCTCAACGAGCTGGTTGAACGTGGTCTCAATACCGGTGCCGACGTTCAGCACCTCGCCCCGCAGGCCCGAGTGCATAGCCTTGAAGTTAGCCTCGACCACATCGTCGATGTATATGAAGTCCCTCGTCTGGTTGCCGTCCCCGTATATCGTTGGCGCCCTGCCCTCAAGCATGCACCAGATGAACTGCGATACATTGTTCGCATACTGCCCCTTGTGCTCCTCGTGGGGGCCGTAGACGCTAAAGTAGCGGAGGCCCACCGCCCTCACGCCATAAAGCTCTGCATAGAGGCTCGCCGCCCTCTCCCGAGCGAAGAACGAAAACTCGTAGAAGGATCCGGGCTTTATGTGGGCGTTCTCGCTGTGCGGCGGCTGGCACCTGCTGTACAGGCTGCTCGTCGAAGCATACACGATCGGGATGTCCAGCTTCCTCGCCGCCTCCAAAACGTTCATGAAGCCCCTCAGGTTCACGTCCAAACCATCCCGTGGATCAGGGTAGAACATCGGGGATGAAGACCTGGCTGCCTCGTGGAATATCCCGTCGACTCCCTGCACAGCCCTCTCCACGAGCGAGGCATCCCTGACATCTCCCCTGATGAGCTCGACACCCGGTATGTTCGAGACGCTGCCTAAGCTGAGGTCGTCCAAGACGACCGCATCGCCATTCTCATTGATGATTCTCCTGACGATGCTGCTCCCTATGAAACCTGCTCCGCCCGTGACGAGGTATTTCATGCGCCCTTTTATGTCGGATCTCCCCTATAATCCCTTTTGCAACGCGGCACAGGAATGCGCAAGTCGCCTACCTTGGCAGGTCAGGATCGAAGAATCGAACTGCTTCGGGACAAGAGCAGAGAAGGCTGATCCGGCCGTTCGCAGCAGCGCTCTGCGCTCAGAAAAATCAGTAGGCTTATCTTTAGTCACTGAGAATATATTACCTAACATTGGAATTCTCATCCCGAACGGACGTGGCAAGGCATGACATACAGCGTCATCTACCTAATAGATTGCTCGAAAAGCATGAACAAGGACGAGGGGCTCGAGGACATGATAACCTCGAAGCTGAACCTCGTGAAGAAAGGGATACTTGACCTGATAGCCAACGGCAAGGCGTTCAAGGAGGGCGACAAGATTGCTGTGATGGGCTTCAAGCAGAAGCAACTTGGGGCGGTCAAGATGGTGCCCGTGATCCCGCTGCAGAGCTACACGCCGTCGCTCGCGACGGATCCTGCAATAAAGGAGAGCGTCTCGAAGCTGGTCGGCGAAGGTGGCACCCCGATCGCGCGGGCGATAAGGGAGACCATCCCCCTCCTGACGGACGAGCCGGTAGGGAAGAAGGGTATACTGCTGATCACAGACAGCTCGGAGAACAGCGGCGAGGATCCGAGGCTCGTGGTCTATGACGCCCTGTTGAACGGCGTCAGGATCGACATAGTGGGGCTGGGCACGCCAGCGGATGACCCAATCCTGAAGCCGCTTGCCGAACGGACAGGAGGGCGCTACTCCACGGTCGTCACCCCTCAGGACTTCGACAAGGCGATAGTCTGGGACAGGTTCTCGGGAAACGCGTTCGACGATGTCTTCTTCGTCGCCTACAACTACGCCCAGCTCAAGGGGGAGGCGAGGAAGATCGAGGAGGAGAGGGCTGCAGGTCGACTCGGCGATCCGCTTTACAGCGCCAGGAAGTCCGAGGTCGCTGCGAAGATTGAAGCCCTGAAGCCGGAGATCGCGAAGAAGGTCTCCGAGCTACACGCGAAGCTGGATTCTCTCAAGGCGTCGCTCAACGAGCCAATCAACCAGCTCATAGAGATGAACAGCAGGCTGAAGAGGCGGGAGATCGACGCGGATGGCTACTTCGAGATCGCTGCCCCGATAGAGGAGAAGGTCGGTAGGATCAACTGCGAGATAGCGATGGTGCAGCAGCTCCTGGACTCGCTTAACAACTCGAAATGACCAAAGGCTCACCCTTTTAAGAGGGCTGACGGGAGATGATCATCTGCGACTCCGGGTCGGAGTGCGCCGAGCAAGGATGTTTGGCGTGGTGTTGTGCTTATGGCTTACAAGCTTGCCTACCTCGTGGACTGCTCAGGGAGCATGGGGAACTCCGAGGGGATTGAATGGTCGGGCATCAGCAAGCTCGAGCTCGCGAAGGACAGTCTGATCAGGCTCTTCAGGGCAGCCGACTCGTTCGAGCCAGCTGACACGATCTGGGTCCTGGCGTTCAGGGCCCCTTACCTGAACCGCCCGGAGGTAGAGATGCTGGTCGAAGGGGTCAGAGGGAGCAAAGTCGCCTCATCATCGTCCGCCTCAGCTTTGGCTGCACTCGAATCGATAGAGGCGGCTGGCGGGACCCCGATGGGGAAGGCGCTGGCTGAGGCGCTGAAGCTCATGGACAGCGACATCCGTCAGAACAAAGGCATTTTGGTGATCACAGACGGCTTCAGCAGGATAGAAGAGGATCCGAGGCTCTATATCCACGAGGCCCTCCTGAAGCGGGTCAGGATCGACATCGCTGGCATAGGGAAGACGGCAGGGACTGAAGAGCTCGCCTCGCTGGCTGAGAAGACGGGAGGGCACTTCAGGAAAGCCCTAAGCCTCGAGGAAGCCTACGCGGCCGTCAGGTGGCAGCGCCCCTCTTTCAGCTCGCCGGATGGGCTGGCCGTTCATCAGCTGCTCGGCGAGGTGCTCTCCATGAGGGAAGAGCTCGCGTCGCTCGAGAGGTCGTTCAGCGAGAAGTCCATTGATAATCCCGAATACTCGGAGAGGAAGAAAGAGATGGCAAAGCGAATCAAGGCTCTTGCCCCCCAAATTAACGCGGTCAGGGATCGCCTATCCAGGGAGATCGCGGGCCTTATAGCCGAGAGGCAGGTCCCGCTCATAAGCATGACCTCGCTGAAGGCTGCGTTCGAGAGGGACCAGATCGGAAGGAAGATCTACCTCGAGAGGATCTCAGATGCTACGAAGACGCTGGCTGAAGTCAACAGGAGGATTGAGGCGAAGCAGCACCTCCTCGATTCCCTCCCCCCGATCTGACCAAGGCAGGGCTATTGTGGAGCAAGAGTGCCATTCAAAAGTTTAAATTACACTGGCGCATTAGAGATTTGTTTTGAACAGAGGCGCTGTTTACCAGAGGCAAGACAATGAGCGGAACCAACCAGAGCTGCGACCCTCCCAACAAGAACGGCAACACGATGCTCAACGGC
The DNA here is from genome assembly GCA_024464205.1 of Candidatus Methanomethylicia archaeon. Lineage (GTDB taxonomy): Archaea > Thermoproteota > Methanomethylicia > Methanomethylicales > Methanomethylicaceae > Methanomethylicus. The sequence continues at coordinate 7,636 of JANHAI010000001.1, read as the reverse complement.
AAGACAAAGATCGCCTACTTCTCGATGGAGATAGGGCTGAAGAGCGAGATCCCGACATACAGCGGCGGGCTCGGCGTCCTCGCCGGAGATACAATAAGGGCCGCCGCGGACCTGAACCTCCCCATGGTAGCCATCAGCCTCGTCAGCAGGAAGGGGTACTTCAGGCAGAGGCTCACGCCAGAGGGGCAACAGATCGAGGAGAGCGACAGCTGGGAGCCGTCGCAGTACATGGACATGCTGCCGGCGGAGATAACCGTCCCACTCTACGGCAGGGCGGTCAAGGTAAAGGCGTGGCAGTACGACGTCGTCAACCCCGCAGGAAGGTCAGTGCCGGCGCTGCTCCTGGACACCGACGTCGAGGGGAACCTGCCGTCGGACAGGGCGATAACGAACTACCTTTACGGCGGGGATATGCGGTACAGGCTCGAGCAGGAGGTCGTCCTTGGCATCGGTGGAGTCAGGATTCTCGACGCCTTGGGTTACAGGATAAGGCGCTACCACATGAACGAGGGGCATTCCGCCCTGCTCGCGCTGGAGCTCCTCAAGAAGAACGGCCTGGACCACAACAAGGTGAGAGACATGTGCGTCTTCACGACGCACACGCCGGTGGAGGCCGCCTTCGACAAGTTCCCCTACATGCTCTTCGACGAGGTGCTGCCGGGCTACATCCCGCAGAGCGAGCTCAGGGCGCTCTCCGGCGGAGACGGATTCCTTAACATGGCGAAGCTCGCCCTGAACCTATCCTCGTACGTAAACGGAGTTACGAAGAGGCACAGCGAGCAGTCCCAGGCAATCTTCCCTGGCTACAGGATCAAAGCGATCACAAACGGCATACACTCGTACACCTGGACATGCGAGTGCTTCAGGAACCTTTACGACAAGTACATCACGGGCTGGGCAATAGAGCCGTCCCTCCTCGTCAGAGCGAGCGTGATACCGGACGAGGAGCTGGTCGAAGCCCACCGCGGAGCGAAGAAAACCCTCATCGACTACGTCAACAGCACAACTGGCGCCGCCATGGACTACGAGACGCTGACGATCGGGTTCGCCAGGAGGGCGACAGGGTACAAGAGGGCGAACATGATCTTCTCCGACATCGATAGGCTGAGGTCCATCGCATCCGGCGGCAAAATCCAGCTCGTCTACGCCGGGAAGGCGCACCCGAGGGACGAGCCCGGGAAAGCGATGATAAGGGAGATCTTCCGATACGCAAGGGAGCTGAGGGACGAGATCAAGATCGTCTACCTCGAGGGCTACAACATGGATCTAGCGCTGAAGATCATATCGGGGGTAGACCTCTGGCTGAACACGCCGCAGCCGCCGATGGAGGCGTCCGGGACTAGCGGTATGAAGGCGGCCCACAACGGGGTCGTCAACTTCAGCGTCCTCGACGGATGGTGGATCGAGGGGTGGATGGAGGGGATCACTGGCTGGGCGATAGGGCCGCCCCCGGATCTGAAGCTGAGCGATCAGGAGAGGCGGAGGAGGGAGCTGAGGGACCTCTACAACAAGCTCGAGTACATAATAGTGCCCATGTTCTACGACCGTAAGGACGAGTGGCACAGGATAATGACGAACTCGATCGAGAAGGTCGCGTCGTACTTCAACAGCCACCGAATGATGAGCAACTACGTCATGGAAGCTTACCTCTGATTCTTACGTTCATCGGGAGTATCGCGTGGAACTGCCACCATCATGTCGAGGGGAACTGTCGGCCGAACCCCTTTCGATCGACAGCTGCCAGGCGAATGTTGCTGACGCCAAGGGAATGCGATAACCATTGGCGATCATCGCTTTATTAATGCCCAAAGAGATAGTCGATCCTTGGTGCCCTATGGCGCTGAAAAGGTCCCTCAGCCTGATCGATGCCACTTCGGTCGGAATTGGCGCCATTATCGGCGCGGGGATATACGTCGTTCTGGGTCTGGGCATCGGGCTGGCCGGACCCTCCATAGTCGCCTCGATAGCAATCTCAGGGGCCGTAGCCCTCTTCTCAGCCTTCAGCTTCGCGGAGCTCGGGTCAGCCATTCCCAAAGAAGGCGGCCCTTATGCCTTCGCCTACGAGCTATTCTCGCCGTTCTACGGGTTCATAGTGGGGTGCCTCTGGCTGTTTGCCCAGATCGTCTCAGGAGTTGCGATCAGCATAGGGCTAGCGAGCTATGTCGTCCTCTTTATACCCTCTCTTCCTGTGAAGGTAGTGGCGGTCGCCGCAGCCGCCCTCCTGACGTCCCTGAACCTCATCGGCATCAAGCAGTCCGCGGCGGTGAACAACGCCCTGGTCTTGATCAAGGTCGCCATACTCTGCGCATTCATCGCGTTCGGTGCGCTTTACGTTAACATGGAGAATTTCGCGGACTTCACGCCCAACGGGATTTACGGGACCCTGCAGGGGGCAGGGATCATCTTCTTCGCCTACTTGGGCTACGGGAGGATATCGACCCTCGGCGAGGAGGTGAAGAACCCGGAGAGGAACCTGCCGCTCTCCATAATGCTGGCACTGGGCATCTCGATGGCGATCTACATACTTACGGGGACTGTGGCTGCAGGGCTCATGGGCTACCAGCATTTAGCCCAGTCTGGCTCCCCGTTGGCGGACGCAGCCTCTGCCACGGGGAGCGTCCCCCTCGTAATAGCCGTCTCGGTAGGGGCGATCGTGGCGACGACCAGCGTGCTCCTGACGAACCTGATAGGCATCTCCCGCGTCGCGTTCGCGATGGCGAGGAAAGGGCAGCTCCCAAAGTCCATCTCCAAGGTCTCGCACAAGCGGGGGGTTCCGTACGTCTCGATCGTCCTGATGGGGTCGCTCCTGATCGCGCTGACCGGACTTCTCGACCTGCGCCAGGCGGCATCGATAACCAACGTCTCCCTGCTCATAGTCCACATGACGGTCAACGCATCGGCGATAATGCTCAGGAGGAAGGCTCCCCAGCTGTTGAAGTTCCGGGCGCCGCTTTTTCCGCTCATCCCTGCTTTAGGAATCTGCAGCTGCTTAGCGCTAGCTCTGACGCTTGGCGCACAAGCTTGGTTAGCAGGGGGTGCCGTCGTCCTCATAAGCGGTGCCGCATACCTCGCAGCCAAGTCGAGAGGAAAGAAACCGTTAACCTAAATGCAGGCTATAGCGGACCTAGTCTCTTAATCAGTTGATCAAAAGAAACGCCTTATCGAGAATATAGCAGTGTGAGGATCATTCGCCATTTTCCGTATAGATACTTTTTTAAAAGCCCTTTTAAGACATATTCAATAAGTTCATTCAGGTGCCGGTAAATGAAAAAAACTGCAGCGGTCTCCAACAACACTTCTGACAGGATTAGGAATATGAAAGTTGTTGTGGGCATACCGGCGCTCAATGAGGAAAGAACAATCGCGACAGTCATATTAAAAGCAAAGCCACATTGCGATCAAATCATAGTCTGCGACGATGGCTCGAGCGACATGACCGCGGCGATATCTGAGGCGCTTGGCGCTACCGTGATCAAGCACCCTTACAACAAAGGCTATGGCGCAGCGCTTGATTCCATCTTCTCTCAAGCCAGGGCGGCCAAAGCTGATATCTTAGTGACCTTGGATGGCGACAACCAGCACGACCCTGCGTCAATCCCTGCCCTCATTGCCCCAATAATGGACGACTCTGCCGACATCGTCATAGGCTCGAGGTTTCTCGGCAATAATAACATCCCAAACCACAGAAAAGTAGGCATAAAGATCATCAATGACGTCACCAACTCGACTGGCGACCACGACACAACCGACACTCAATCCGGCTTCAGGGCATATGGCAGAAAGGCCATCGAATCGATCAAGATCACGGAGATGGGGATGAGCGCCAGCACCGAGATACTCCTGAAGGCCAACTCCAACAAACTCAGGCTCAAGGAAGTGCCAGTGGAGATAAAATATGAGACGCGCCCCTCGCCAACAGGCTCTGTCAAGCAGGGATCCTCAGTACTTCTCAACACGCTGAAGCTGATCTCCATCGATCGGCCGCTGGTCTTCTACGGCATACCTTCAATGATTTTCTTGGGGATAGGATTGGTCTTCGGCGCGTGGAGCGCGATCAGCTATGCGACCGACGGCGTTCTGCCCGCCAGCCTCGCCCTGATTGCCATAGGCTCAACTCTTTTAGGGTTCCTTTTCTTTTCGCTTATGATGATGATCTGGGTGGTGGTCAGTGTAGCAAGGGACAAGCTTGGCAATTAAGAGTGAGCTGATATGCCAAAAGCCACCCCAGACAAAATTAAGGTCGTCATATACACCCCCGCATATAACAAGTCCTCCGGCATGAAATACCGCGTCAACATGATGTCTAAAGCCCTTTCAAAAAGGTTCGACGTCAAAATCCTCGTCGACGAAAGGGAATCAATGCTCAGAGGGCTCTACAAGACCATTGGACCATCCCTTCTATCGAAAGTGTGGATATGGGATGGAGTAGGCAAATCCATAGCAAACAAGATCGTCAAGCTGAGGCCAGACGCTGCGGTACTGATCACCGACGTCGCAGCATCCGCCATCCCATTCCTAAAGTCCGCTGGCATTAGGGCATTTCTAAGCATTGAAGACCTCACACCAGAATGGCTCAGCATGGACGACCCAGATCCATTCAACTCGGTATTCTGCAGGTACGCGGAAAAAGCGGATGGCGCCGTGTCCGTCTCCTTCAGTTTGAAGGAGAAACTCCTCTCAATGGGAATAAGATCTGAAATTGTTCCGCCAGGTCTCGAGAGAGTATTGATCGATAGAGATGAGGCGATCGGGCTCGCAAAGATTTTCAAAAAGTGCCACCCAAATTTAACATGCCCAGGTTGCCGAGCGCCAAAACTGAGCCCTCCACCCGTTGCACCCAGCCAAATAAAGCTGTGCATAAGGGATTTAAAGCATTTTGATTCAATAGTAGTTCGTTTGAAGGCTGATAAGGCTTGATCCGATCTGTCAGCTACGGGCAACTGCACTCAATCTGGAAACGCGCCTCCCGCACCGGTGCTTTGCGCAGGCTCCCCGAGATAAAGAGGGGCCTATTTAGTGCCGCTCTCTGCTACGCCAGGATGACCGGCGCCATATTCAACAGGAGGCTCATAGAGATGATACAGTCCGTGGCTGACCAAGTTCTCACGATAGGTCAGAGGATAATCAAGAGAGGCTCCGAGAGGGCCCGCTCCCTCTGGGGGAACGCAAAGGCAAGGGGAATCTTCAGGAAGTTGCCAGAGTGGCTCGAAGACCCCGCCTACCTCTTCTGGCTCGGGACCGACCTCCTAGTTCGCAGGGGGCGGTGGGTCCTGGCTTCGCCCGCGCCCCGTTCGATGTAGCCGAATGCCCCCCTCCCCGTCCCCCGTGAGGAAGTGCACAGCCTATTTCGCGTTGATGGTGTTGTCGTTGGCGCTAGCCGCCGCCTCAGCCGGCGCTATTGCCCCTGCCGCCCTTGCGAGCGCGGAGCCGGGGTCGCATACTCGCGCGGGCGCAGCCGCCATGCCTTCGGAGTCCGCCCAGGACACCCTCCTAGCCGAGATACAGGTCGCATTCCTGTCGATCTCCGACGCAGAGTCTCGGGGGGCAAACGTCACGTCGGCGGCGCTCGACCTGAACCGGGCGCTCTCCCTCGCATCCTCGGGCGACCCGCAGTCCGTCTCGGAGGCTGCCGCGATAGTCCAGGGGGTGAGGTCGTCAGTGCCGTCCCTCATTGCCGAGGGGGAGGCTGCCCGCTACTGGGGGACGGTCGGGCTGGCAGCGTGGCTCGCCGCGCTCGCCGCAGCAGGGATTTTGGTCTACCTATACACTCCGAAACTCGTCTGGCGAATTTGGATGAGGTCAAAAAGACGGTGGACGGTCTCTGCACAATGATCCCCGGCAGTTCGCAGATGCCCGGTAGAGGGGGAAAGCCATGATAGACGAAGAGGTGAGGGCGGTCGTGCTGGCGGTGATCGTCATCTCGGCAGCGCTCTCTGCCTCCCAGGCGATGACAGCCGGCAGGGTTGCCGAGGCGTTCTCCGCGATCGGGATACTCGGTCCGGAGATGAAGATAGGCGACTACCCGAAGACCGTCATAGCAGGCGAGCCATTCAGCCTCTACGTCTACATTGAGAACCAGGAGGGCAGAACGATGTACTACACCGTCCTCGCCAAGGTCGGAGACAACTCCACCGCCGTTAACGAGAGCGCGCCGGCAGACCTCGAGCCCTTCGCGGCGTACCGTTCCATACTCGCGCACGGGCAGAACGCGACGATCCCTGTCGAGATCTCACTCGCCTCGCCAGCCCAAAACGCGAAGCTGATCTTCGAGCTCTGGGCGATCGGGGAGAACGGCACCTATTACACAGGCAGGTGGAACCACCTCTGGATGAACGTGACCTCGCCTTCCTGATGGAAAGAGTTATTTTTGTAGATAAAGTATAATACTTATGCAACAACTTTTTGTGGACCGGGAGGCGGAGCTCAGTTTTCTGGAGAGGAAATACTCTGATCCTGGACCGCAGCTCCTCGTAATATACGGGAGGAGGCGCTTCGGGAAGACCGTCCTCATAAAGAAGTTCCTGGAGGGCAGGCAGGGCGTCTACCTCATGTGCACCAAGGACAGCATGAGGGACAACGTGAATGAGCTGAAGAGGAGGGTGGCTTCGATGCTGGGCAAGGAGTACCTTGCGTCGGTCGAGGCGAGGTCAATCGGCGATGCCCTCAGCGTCCTCGCGAAGGAGGCGGGCGGGCGGCGCCTAATAGTGGCCCTCGACGAGTTCCCTTACCTCATCGACCTCGACCCTGGCGTCACCTCCAACATCCAGCGGGCTTGGGACGAGGATCTCAGCAGGACGGGCACCTTCCTCATACTCTGCGGATCGAGCGTCGGGATGATGGAGAGGGAGGTCCTCGGGGCGCGATCACCCCTCTACGGGAGGCGCACCGGTGCCTGGGAGGTCGTGCCGTTCCAGCCAGAGGACTTGCCGAAGATGTTCCCATTGGCAACACCGGAGGATGCGATCAAGATCTGGGCGGTCTTCGGGGGCACACCATTCTACCTCTCACAGGCAGATCCCAGCGCAAGCGTGGAGGAGAACATCCGCCGGAAAATACTCGCCAAGGGCGAGGTGCTCTACGGGGAGCCCCTGATACTGCTCAGGGAGGAGTTCAGGGAGCCTGCGGTCTACCTCCAGGTGCTGAAGCACATCTCGCTCGGCTACGTGTCGCTGGGGGATCTCAGCGGGGTCACCGGGCTCGACCGTGGGAACCTCTCCAAGTACCTCAGCGTACTCGAGTCCGTCAAGATCGTCAGGCACACACTCCCGCTGGGGCAGCGCAAGCGCGGCCACTACATTATCGAGGATCCCTTCTTCTGCTTCTGGTTCAGGTTCGTCTACCCGAACATCAGCGATTTGGAGCTGGGGCTTGCCGACGAGGTGATGGAAAGGATAGAGCAGCGGCTAAGCCACCACTACGGCGAGATGTTCCACAGGGTGATCCTCCACCTGATCAGGAAGGGAACCGTGCCGCTGCCATTCCGGCTAAGCGATGTGGGCGTGTGGTGGCACAAGGGCGTCGAGATAGACGTGGTCGGGAAGGGGGAGTCGGGGCAACTCCTCTTCTGCGAGTGCAAGTGGGAAGACCGGGTGGACCCGTGGGGGCTCGTGGGCACGCTCCGCGAGAAAGCGGACTA
>JANHAI010000079.1 GCA_024464205.1 Candidatus Methanomethylicia archaeon | reverse complement strand
GCCTTAGGAAGAAGATCCTCCTCTCAATCCTCATAATCATCGCAGCAATCCTCACAGTCCCAATGATAATACCGATCCCTCCCCTTGAAGGGACGGTTCCCCCCCAGGCACTTGCTGATCTGGACAGTCACTTCATTAACGTCAGCGGGATCAATATGCATTACAAGATCTCAGGCAACGGATCACCTTCCATCCTCCTCCTTCATGGCTTTGGAGCCAGCGTCTTTTCATGGAGGGAAGTAATGGATCCGCTTTCGTTATATGGAACAGTGGTGGCTTTTGACCGCCCAGCCTTCGGATTGACCTCGCGCCCCATGCCTGGCGAATGGGTTGGCGAGAGCCCTTATAGCGCCTCTTCTCAGGTAGATCAGATGATCGAATTGATGGACAAGCTGGGCATCCCCAAAGCAATCCTGATAGGGAATTCAGCTGGCGGGACGATCTCTGTATTGGCAGCCCTTAAGTATCCCGAGAGGGTTGAGGCATTGGTACTCGTCGATCCCGCTATATACTCTGGCGGATCGCCCTCATGGACTCAGGTACTCTTCCTATTCCCCCAATTCCAGCGATGGGGCCCATACCTAGCAAGGCAGATAGCAAGCCAGGGCAATTCCATAATCTATCAGGCTTGGCATAACACTTCTCTCATAACCCCGGACGTCATCGAAGGCTACAGGAAGCCATTACAAATTGATAATTGGGACAGGGCACTCTGGGAGCTTACCGTTGCGAGCAAACCACTAGGCCTGGAAAAGAGGCTCGGGGAGTTGACAATGCCAGTGCTAATAATAACGGGGGACGATGACCGCATAGTCCCGACCAACCAAAGTATAAGGTTGGCATCCGAGATCCCGGGCTCCACTCTTGTTGTGATAGAGAATTGCGGGCATGTGCCACAAGAGGAATGCCCCGAGGCATTCCTTGCCGCTGTAACCGAATTCCTAACCACTCTTGGCTACTGACTTTCAGCGGATCGAGATCGACGTCACTCTCTCTTTTCTGGCGGTGGCCTCGGTGGCAGGACCCTGAACTTCACGCTTGTCTTCGCCCCACTCAACAGGTCCTGGACATCCGAAGCAAAAGCGATAAGGTTCATGCTTACAAGAACAAAGCGCCCGTCCCTCGACCTCCTGAGCCTGATCTCCCCCTCCTTGCGCCAATCTGATGCAGGCGCGCTTGGCTGTTGGGCTGACGGCTGCCCCTCATATACCTGCTTCTGCTGCGGTGTCGCTGGGCGCTGATCCCATTCGAGGTACCCCATCTGATCTCTCTGCTGCCCTCCATAAGTGCTCGGCGCCTTTGCAACCGGCGCTTTTCTCTGTGGCTGCGCGCCACCTATCGTGAGCTCGATGCCCAGCTCTTCCGCTTTCAGCTTAAGTTCATCGATGATCTCGTCTGGTATCTCCCAGAGCTTCTCTTCGCGGCTCCATGTTGCCCCGACCCCCCTTGATTTGATCCAGGCGACAAGGTCTTGATTATATCTGAAAGAAACTTTCACCATCTCAAATCACAACCTACAATGGTTATATGCGACAGCATTCAACAATAACTCTCTAAGGATGCATATATTAAAATTCCGAATGGAATATTATGTGGGGGTAAGGCTTGCTCACACTGCTCGTGATGGGCCCCGCTGGTTCAGGGAAGACCTCGTTCAGCAATTCTTTTGGCAAGTGGCTTGAGAGTGAGAACTATAGTGTCTGCTACGTCAACCTCGATCCGGGGGCTGAAGTGCTACCATTCATCCCTTCATTTGATGTAAGGGAGATCGTCACGACAAAAGCGATGATGGAGCAGGGCGGCTTGGGTCCCAACGGGGCGTTAATAAAGGCTGCCGAGATTATCGAGGAAAATATTGGACAGATATTGCGAAAAATGAAACCGTTCAAAGCTGACTATGTTATTGTCGACACCCCTGGCCAAATGGAGATTTTCCTCTTCAGGAAGCTCGGCTCAATATTCTGCGATGGGATAGAAGGAAGGAAGGCATGCGCCTTCATTATGGACCCATCTTCTCTGCCGAAGAAAAGCGACGTAATCGCATTGAAGCTCCTAAATCTAGTGATCGAACTGCGCCTCGGCGTCCCCTCCCTTGAATTAATCAACAAGATCGACCTGTTTGGAAATCGAGAGAGAGCCGCTTTCCTGGAGCCCCTTGAATATCGGCAACCTGAAGATGGCCTGCGAGGCGAGCTGACGTCCAGCATACTAGAGACCATTTCAAAACTTGAGAAAAAGAAGAGGGCGGTCCTGACGTCGGCAATCACCGGTGAGGGCTTTAGGGCTGTGCTGAGCTCCCTCGGCGAGCTTTTTTGTTCCTGTGGCGACCTTACGTAGCCTACTGATTAATGGGGCTTGCCTGCACGTCCATCTTCTTGCCAGCGAATGCCTTGAATATGTCCGTCCCGCTAAGGACTCCTATGATCTGGCCGTTTTGGCCCTTCACAGGCAACCTCCACACCCCCCATTTACGCATCAGGGCTGAAGCGCTGGCGACGTCCTCCTCCGCATCAACGGTGATCAGAGGAGTGGACATTATGCCGCTCAGAGAGACGTCCTTCCCGAGGCTGCCCATAGAAATGACTTTGTAGAGTATGTCCCTTGTCGTAACGATCCCTATTGGCACTTCATTATCAGTGACGATCAGGCTCCCTACTCCAGCTTCCTTCATGTATTTGCCCGCCTCGTAAGCTGAGGTTCTCCTATCTATTGTCTTGACCGACGTCTCCATTAGATCCTTGACTTTTGCTCTCGAAAGAACCCTGTTCAGAGTCTTCCCGCTTGGCGTCCGCGGGATGCTCGCGACGAACTCGTAAACTCGCGGCACCTTGAAAGCTGCAAGGCTCTTCCTGCAGAACTCCTCCATCTCCTGAGGCGTCGCTGTAAAGCCGTCTTTGAGCACTATGAAAGCCTTTACGTTTTCTCCCCTGACAGGGTCTGGCAACCCGACGACAGCGACCTCCTTGACCTTTGGGTTCGTATGTATTACCTCTTCAACCTCACGGGGGAAAACCTTGAAGCCGCTCGCGATTATCATCTCCTTCTTCCTGCCGACTATCGTTAGGTAACCTTCCTCGTCGATCTTCCCCAGATCCCCAGTATGGAACCAGCCGCCAGCAAAAGCCTCCTCAGTCTCAACTGGCTTGTTCCAGTAGCCTTTCATAACATTGGGCCCCCTCACAACGATCTCACCGACCTCGTTGAAACCTGCGAATGCCCCGTCGTCATTCAATACCGAGACCTCGACTCCTGGCAATGCTGGGCCAACAGACCCGCTCTTTCTCTTCCCCCTGTATGGATTTGATGTGATTACAGGGGCTGTTTCTGTCATGCCATACCTCTCGAGCATCTCGATGCCAAACCTCTCTTTGAACTTGTTATATGCCTCGACAGGCATGGGGGCAGAACCTACGGTCCAGAGCCTCACCGAAGAGACATCATGGCTGTCGTTCTTGGTTTCTAGCAGCTTGATGTACATGGTCGGCACCCCCATGAAAACGGTGCACCTGTTGTTCTGTATCTCCGTCAGAACTTTTTCAGCATCGAAGCGCTCCAAGACGACCATGGAGTAGCCACAATAGGCCATTCCGTGGATTACTATGCCGAGCCCGTGGATGTGGAACATGGGGAGCGCCATTAGGAGCCTGTCGTCTTCTGTCAGCTCCCAGAGCGCTGCGACTGCACTTATGTTGGAGATGAAGTTCTTGTGGGTTAGCATCGCCCCCTTGGACAGCCCCGTCGTCCCAGAGGTGTAGCAGATCACCGCAAGATCCTCCTCAGAATTCGCACTCTCGAGAGGATCAGGACTCTGCCCTTCAATTATCCTGTAAAAAGAATGGGCTCCGACCTTTGGATTATCGGAGACCACAATTATGATCTTCAAATATTTCAGATCTTGAATCACCTCATATATGTACTGGCAGTTCGCCTCTGATGTTATGACCGCAATCGCGCCAGAATCATTCAACATGTACCTCAACTCATGCTTGCGGTACATGACGTTGAGTGGAACAGTCACGGCCCCCGACTTCAAGATCCCAAAGTGCGAGATAACAAACTCTGGGGAATTCTGCATGAAAAGGCAAACCCTGTCGCCTTTTTTTGCGCCGAGCTGGATCAAAGCCCTGGCAAGCCTGTTAGAAAGTGCGTCCACCTCACCAAATGTGTATTGTTTTTCGCCCCATTTTATTGCGGTTTTTTGAGGGAGCCTCTTTGCTGTCTGTGAGAATAATAAATCAATGCTCATGTTCTCACAACATTCTATCACCTTCCCCATAGAAATTAATAAATATTAATAATTATCATTATTTATAATTAATCAATCTGGGGGTACAATGTTGTGGCTGCGCTTTCTTCGCCTCAAAAAGAGATCGTGATAGCCCTTCTGGAGCTTTACGATAAGAAGCGGTCTCTTGTAAAGAGCAAGGAGATTGCTATAAGGACAGGCAGGGATGAGGGGACAGTCCGGAATATTATGCCGATACTCCGCGCCATTGGCATGGTGGAAGCTATACCAGGACCAAGGGGGGGATACATGCCCACAGGAAAGGCTTATGAGAGCTTCAACGTTCCCAAGAACCTGCGCTCGCTCGCCGTCCCGATCTATACCAGGAAAGGCACGAAAACGGACATTACGGTGACCGACATACTGTTCAAGAGTGTTTTCAGCCCTGATTTCTGTCAGGCAATATTGAAAGTGGTGGGTAACCTTTCGACCCTAAATATTGGCGACGAGGTTGTGATCGGCCCAACGCCATCTGGGAGGATGATCATCGAGGGAAAGATAACGGGAAGGGACGACCTTCACGGAGAGCTGCTTCTTGAGGTAATAAACCTGATCAGCATGCCAAAGGTCGAGGTCAGCAGCGTCATGTCCAAGCGCATAGTTACCATACCCGCAGAATCGAAGCTGGACGAGGCCGCTGGGATAATATACCGGGAATTCATCAGGGCAGCCCCTGTCGTTAGCAACGGTCAGCTTGTTGGAATGATAACTAGTTCAGACATCGCCAGATGCGTCAGCGAGGGGAACGTTCAGATCACAGCTAAGGACGCGACGAGCAGGAAGCCTGTGACTATAAATGCCTCCGAAGACATAATCGAAGCGATGGAAAGGATGCGCCGCTCGAGTATTGGCAGACTAGTAGTAATTGACCCGCAGAACAAGCCTGTCGGGATAATAACTCGCACAGACATCCTCTCAAGGATCTTGAGGCCATTCGAGATGGTTAAAGATAGGGGCCTCGAAGAAGCGATCCATAGCTGATCACTATTTTTGATCACCGACGATCTCAGATATCCTGTTCAGATCAGCAGGAATCTCCACGGGCCTGCCGCAGACGCTGATCACTT
>JANHAI010000078.1 GCA_024464205.1 Candidatus Methanomethylicia archaeon | reverse complement strand
GATGTGCGCAGAGGGCGGGCGACGCCAAAGAGGGATCGCCTGTCAGCGTAGACGACGAAGGAAGCGCCATCGACGCCATGCGCCCCCCGCTTGATTGAGAGGTCGTAGTCGAGCTTGCGAGCGTCCAGCGCCTCCTTGATCCGCGTGGTGAGGCTTAAGACAGCCCCCTCGACGCTCCTCCTGAACCTGCCAGCGCTCATGCCACCTGTGCCGAACTTCCTCCTCTTAGAGATGATTATCCTGGTCTCAGGGTAGAAGACCTTCACTATGTGGCCCACGCCGGCCATGGCTGCCCGAGCGCAAAGCTCAGCCGATCGCATGGGCGAGAGCTTCTCTCCGGATGTGAGGGCGAGCTCCTTGCCTACAGAGGCGAGCGTCTTCATCCCCTCTGAAGGGGATCCGGTGACTTGGATCAAGGACGCCCCCTTAAGCCTCGTTGCGAATTGCCTGACCTCAGAAGGCGCCCCGATCTCGAAGATGTTGTCTACCGCAACAGCGCCCGCATTGTGATCCTCTGCAGCCTTCATGACGTCGTTGAGGGTCGCGATCTCCTTCCGAAATACGACGTTTCCCTCTGAAACAACAGCCAGGGCGAATGCATCATATGACGGCAGCTTGTCGATTCCTACAACAGTTTTATAAATGTACATAGGAAATCAACTAAAAATTTATATATGCCTCAAGCTTACCAATTAGTCCTTATTATTATGTCCTTTTTAAGATTAGCTTTTTCAAAAATTTAAAAGTTTAAAAAATGAAGGTAAAATTGTAACGAAACATTTAAATGTATAAATATTGTTAATTCTTTCGCTATTATTTAGGAGGATAAAAAATGAGTGAATCAGGATTGCCTGTCAATAATGAAGGCATTTTGGTGGTGGAAGGGGAGAACGTGGCAAAGGTAGCAATGGCTCTGTCGTCGCCCACGAGGATTCAGATATTGAACTTCATAAAGTCCAAGGAAGTCGACATGCAAGAGGTTGCAGAGCTGATAAAGCAGAGCAAGGCTAATGCGAGCGCCCAGATGAGGATACTGGAGGAGGCTGGCTTGGTCAGGACTTCTTACAAGCCAGGAGTGAGGGGAGTAAAGAAGGTCTGTAGCACGGGCGTCAAAGAGGTCAGGCTCAAGCTGCAGTGAGAGTCCATGCGCCCCAAAAGGGGCGAAGCGTCCTTTTTTTAGTCTTTTTGATTTATTGCAAGCCCAATAGTGACCGATCTGCGCCTCATTTTGCCGTACGCTGATTCCAACAGAGCTAATTGGCGGTGGTAAGTAAGTCCGCCTCAATTCCTCTTCTGTACCTTGGCGCTTGCTTCAATGAATCCATAATACGGCGGAGACGGGTTGCCCGGTCGAGACCTGAACTCGGGGTGAGATTGTGTCCCGAGGAAGAATGGGTGTGACGGCAGCTCGAGGAACTCCACCCTCCTCATGTCTTCAGAATGCCCGCTAAATACCAGCCCGGCCTTCTGGAAGGATTCCCAGTACTTGGGGTTCACTTCGTATCTGTGCCTGTGGCGCTCGATGACCTCCTTGACCCCATAGAGCTTATTTGCTAGTGAACCATCCTTGAGGATGACCTTGTAGCCGCCAAGCCTCATTGTGCCGCCCATCATTCCGATGGATTTTTGCTCTGGAAGGAGGTCTATTACGGGGTGCTGCGTGCTCGGATCGACCTCTGTTGTGTTCGCGCCGGTAAGACCAAGGACGTTCCTTGCGAATTCAACGACAGCCAGCTGGAAGCCGAAACATATGCCAAGGAAAGGCCTATTCTTTGTCCTCGCGTAGTTTATAGCCATTATCTTTCCCTCGGTGCCCCTTGCGCCGAAGCCAGGTAGCACCATTATTCCGTCGTAGTCGTCCAAAACCTTGACTTCAGAGGGGTCTCGCTCGAACCTTGTCGCCTCGATCCAGTCCAATTCAGTCTTTACGCCGACCTGGGCAGCTGCATGGTGGAGGGCCTCAGTGATGCTTACGTAGGAGTCTTCAAGCTTCGTGTATTTCCCGCACATCGCTATCCTGACGACGCGCCGCGGCCCAGTGAATTTTTCGACGATCCCCTTCCACCCGGCCCAATCAGCCTTTTCGCTGCAGATGCCGAGCCTCTTCGAGACGTAATCGCCCATTCCCTGCATGTCCAGATTCTGAGGGACCTGGTAAATGTTCTCGGCATCGTATGAGGTGAAGACTGCCTCGATCGGGACGCTGCCGAAGAGAGAGATCTTCCTCTTGACGTCTTCTTCGAGGGGATACCGGCACCTTGCGACGATTATGTCCGGCTGGATTCCTATCCTCCGCATCTCTTGGACGCTGTGCTGGCATGGCTTGCTCTTCTGCTCCTTCGTGGCGTTGAGTATGGGCACGAGCGCGACGTGTACGAATAACGCGTCGCCAGGCGCCTCCTCCAGCTTGAGCTGCCTAGCCGCCTCGAGGAACGGCAAGCCTTCGATGTCTCCAACCGTGCCTCCGATCTCCACGAGCAGGACATCGCACCCGGCCATCTTGGCAGCAGTCCTGATCCGCCGCTTGACTTCGTCGGTCACATGCGGGATTATCTGGACGCACTGTCCGAGGTACTCTCCTTTCCTCTCCTTCTCGATGACAGATGCATAGACCTGACCTGTAGTAATGTTGTTGAATTTAGGCAGGTTGATGTCGAGGAACCGCTCATAATGGCCTAGGTCGAGGTCGGTCTCCCCCCCATCGTCGGTTACGAAGACCTCCCCGTGCATGTATGGATTCATCGTCCCTGCGTCAACGTTGACGTACGGGTCGATCTTCACCGTTGAGACTCTGCAGCCCCTCACTTGGAGCATCTTGCCTATCGAAGAGGTCATTATCCCCTTCCCGACGCTGCTCAAGACGCCGCCAGTTATGAAGACATACTTGACCATTCAAGGGCACCGGCTAATCGAGTTAAGCTATTTTGCGAATGTGGATAAAAAGATATCCAGAGGAGGGCATGGCAGCCAGGCGTCAGCCTTTTTTGACGATCTCGTAGCCGCTGATCTCCCAAACCCCCCAGTTCCTGTGCCATGAGGGCGAGGCCGCAATTATCCTGATCCTCCTCCTGAAGAGCGGGGAATCTGCAACAAAGGTCTCATATTCCCCCCCTTCGCCGGAGATGTTTATCTTGTAGCGGTCTTTGATGGACAAAAGGGAGGCGAGGGCGTATTGATCGAGCCGTCTCCCGAGCCATTCGCGCGTGAGCCCCTCAGCAGAGACAGAGGTGAAGTAGACCTCGAAGTTCAGACTTATCAGCTCACGCAAGAGAGATTCCTCGTCCTCCCCCCAGAGTGGCGAGACGCATTCCAGCCCGAGCCTCGAGCAGACGTCGGTGATCCTGCTCCGCTGGTACCTACTCGCAATCGCCCCAGTGCCGAGCGCATCGATCTCCCTCCTCCTTTTAATCGCCTCAATGCCCCTTTCCAGCTCTTCGACCTCGATCCCCTCTTCCCCCGATACACGGATTGACTCCCACGGGATACCGAGGCACTCAGCCTGGGCAGATCCTAAATGGGCGTTCGGGTAGTGGAACATCCAAGAGTCGCTGCGCGACGGGAGCGCGGTTACGAGCGCGACCACCTCATGGCCAGATTTTACGAGGCGATAGAGCGCGAGGTTGCTGTCCTTTCCTCCGGAGAAGAGCATTGCGATCTTCATCGCCACCTACCTCAAAATGCAAGCAATGCAGCCAAGAGGCCAGTCAGGAAGATTCCGTCAAACGTCCCTGCACCCCCGATGCTCAAGTTGACTGCACCCATATCGTCAAGAGACCCAAGGTGGAGGAGATCGGCCCCGACGATGCAGCCGATCGTTCCGGCAACATAGGCGACCACTGGGGAATGGAATCCACCCAGAATTATGCCAACTATCGCTGCCACTATGGGGGGGATGAACAGCGGCGTGACGATGCCAACCCCCCTCACTGGCTTTGCAGCGAAGTAAAGAATTGCTGAGACGATCGGTATAGCTGCCAAGGAGGGGACGACCGCTTGAGGATTCATAAGCAGGAGGTATACGGAGAGCAGGACTGGCATGATAGCCCCTCCGAAATTGATCGAGATCACGCTCTCCATGAACCTCGTGCTGGTTGTTGGGACGGGGTACCGCATCCCGAAGAAGTAGACGTACTCCACCGTCTGAACTGCCGATGCTACCTTTGACCGCCATACCGGCAAGTTGATTGTGCTCCCGATGAGGCTGACGAATAGGAAGATGATGAATGATCCCCAGCTCAGCCCAAAATTGCTGAGTGCTCGCCCAATGAGGCCTATGATCATGAAAGGGAGGAAGATCACTAACATAAAGAAGAAGAGGACCAATAGCGCCCCGAAGGTAGGCAGAGCGAAATTCCTGTAGCTCATTGGCGTTACCATGGATGTGGTATGGGCAAAAAGATATAACGTTTTGGATGCTGTCTAATACAGTTGTGATCTTGATGGAAAGGGTAATGGTCACGCTGACGGCATCAGAGGCGAAGCGCATAATCGCGAAGGCGGTCGCAAGAGAGGAGTGCGTCGTCAAGGCCATGGAAAAGGGTACGGTAGTCGTATGCCCAGGCACAACCAACGCTTACGTCCTCGAGAGCCTGACTGGGAAGAGAATTGAGCCTAAGGGCAAGTTCGCCATAGGCATAGTCACGCCGAGCGGCACCTGCGTCACGAAGGCGGGGGTGCGGATGCGCGAGGCGGTGCTCCGCTGCGGGGAACTTTCTGAGCTGGGCATTAAGGAGGCGATTGGTGATCTCGGGCCAGAAGATGTGTTCATAAAGGGGGCAAATGCGATCGACCCGATGGGCAACGCAGGCGTCTACCTTGGGTCCGAGACGGGCGGGACGATAGGGATGAGCATCGGCACCCTTTTGGCTAGGGGGGTTAACGTCGTAGTGCCGGCAAGCCTCGAAAAGCTGGTGCCTTTCCCGATTGCCGAGATAGTGCCGCGAGTCGGAAATAGGAGGTTCCGGGCAGCGATGGGGTTGCCTGTCGGCATGATGCCGCTTCCAGGAAAGGTCATCACGGAGATCGACGCGATCAGCTCGCTTTTCATGTGCGATTGCATCCCTCTCGGCGGAAGCGAAGGGAACAGGTGCTACTCGATCGAGGGGGACGAGGGAGCGGTAAAGGAGGCATGGGATTTCATAAGCAGTATAAAGGGCGAGCCTGCCATCTCCTTCGAGAAGGAGGATTGCGCCAGTTGCAGGTTCAAGTGCAGGAAGGTGTGGTGAGTTGCTGCTGAAGGTAGAGGACCTGCACGTCAGCGTGGGTGGCAATGAGCTGCTGAAGGGCATAAACATCGAACTCGATCGCAGGCAGGTCATCGCGATAATGGGACATAACGCCTCGGGGAAGAGCACTTTGGCGCTGACATTGGCAGGCTTCCCTCAGTATACTGTCACTTCGGGGAGGATATTGTTCGAAGGGGAAGACGTCACGAACAAGTCGATAGACGAGAGGGCCA
>JANHAI010000077.1 GCA_024464205.1 Candidatus Methanomethylicia archaeon | reverse complement strand
AACCGGCTTGCCTGTCCCTTGAGTTAAGATCTCGAGGCCGGCGCCTTAACCACTCAGCCACCTCGGCTCAATGGATTATCCGAGAGGCTGTTTTTAACCTTGTCGGATTGGACGCGCCGCCGAGTTCAAGGCGCTCCCGGCAACCAAAATAAGGGTGCCCCCGTACAGTATGGATCGGGGCGGCCAGTCGTGCCATACGAGTTCCTAGACCATATATCTGACGTGTATGTCCACGTGACGGCTCCTGATCTGGCAGGGATCTTCTCAGAAGCCGCTCTTGCGACCTATGAAGTGATGCTCGACACCGGATCCGTGCGCCCCGCCAAAGAGATAAGCGTGGACGTCGAGGCCGACGATCTCGAGCAGCTCCTCTACAAATGGATCGACCGCCTGATCTACCTCTTCGACGCCGAAAGCTTCGCCCTCTCGGGCGCCGAGGTCCTCTCGGTGGCGGAAGGCAGGGGGTCCTCGTCGATCTCCGCGAAGCTCCGGGGGGAGGAATACGATCCATCGGCGCACGGCCACAGGACCGGCGTAAAGGCAATGACCTACTCCCTCATGAGGATATTCAAAGGAGAGGGTCTATGGCATGCCTACTTCGTCCTGGACATATGATGCGCCCATGCCAGTGCGTTGGGGGCAAATCACCTTTAAATAAGGTCATCCCTATTCTTACAGTGCCGGCGAGTGAGGTTATCCGCCTCCCGCGTGGCACCTTGAGGCGATACTTATGGTCAATGGTCAAGAATATAGCCCCAGTTCGAGCGGCATCCCCCTTAAGAAGATCTCTGAAGGCATTTGGGAGATCCCTCCCGCATTCAAGCCCGGCATGAACGTCCCTGGGAGGGTCTACGCGGACAACGACCTGATCCAGAAGATGGGAGAGGACCTGACGCTCCAGCAGTGCGTCAACGTCGCCCAGCTCCCAGGCATACTGAAGTACTCCATAGTGATGCCGGACGGTCACCAGGGATACGGTTTTCCAATAGGCGGCGTCGCTGCCTTTGATGCGGAGGAGGGCGTTATCTCGCCAGGAGGGGTGGGCTACGACATAAACTGCGGCGTCAGGCTCCTCCTTACCGATCTCACAGTCAAGGACGTCTCCCCGCAGCTGAGCAGGCTCGTCGAATCGCTATTTGACCTCGTCCCTTCTGGCCTCGGCAGCAAGGGGGGCATACGCCTGAGCCATGCCGAGCTCAACGAGGTGTTGGAGGGTGGCGCCGTCTGGGCAGTCTCGAAGGGCTTCGGCCTCGAAGAGGACGCCCGCAGATGCGAGGAGGGCGGTCGGATGGAGAGCGCCGACCAGTCCAAAGTCTCGGAGAGCGCAAAGGGGAGGGGGTCGAACCAGCTCGGCACGCTGGGGTCGGGCAACCATTTCCTTGAGGTCCAGGCAGTGGAGAGGATCTTCGATCAGAGGGCAGCGAAGGCTTTCGGCATCGCCTCCGAGGGCCAGGTCGTCGTAATGATCCATTCGGGGAGCAGAGGGCTCGGCCACCAGGTCTGCAGCGATTACCTCCACACAATGGAGAGGGCAACAGCGAAGTACGGCATAAAAATCCCGGACAGGGAGCTAGCCTGCGCCCCGGCCCAGAGCAAAGAGGCTTCAGAATACTTTGCAGCCATGAGCGCAGCCTGCAACTACGCGTGGGCAAACCGGCAGTGCATAATGCACCTGGCGAGGGAGGCTTTCAAGAGGACTTTCTCTATGGACCCGGAGAGGATGGGGATGCGGATGCTCTACGACGTCGCGCACAACCTGGCGAAGAAAGAGGAGCACGAAATTGGCGGCGAGAGGCGCCAGCTCTTCGTCCACAGGAAGGGCGCAACAAGGGCATTCCCGGCAGGCAGGGCCGAGATACCGGACGAGTACAGGGGGATCGGTCAGCCAGTGATAATACCTGGCAGCATGGGGACGTCGTCTTACCTCCTCGTCGGCGGGCCGAATTCTCTCGATCTGAGCTGGGGATCGACCGCCCATGGCGCAGGCAGGTTCCTCAGCAGGGAAGCCGCGACGAGGAAGTACTGGGGGAGCAACGTGAAGCGCGACCTGGAGAGCAAAGGGATAGTCCTAAGGGCAGCCAACATGAGGGTGATCGCCGAGGAGGCCCCGGGCGCTTACAAGGACGTAGACAAGGTGGCCCACGTCTCGCACACGCTGGGGATAGCCACTCTCGTGGCGAGGATGGTCCCCCTCGGGGTGACGAAGGGATGATGGGTGAAGGGGGGCGGGGTGGGCAATGAGCGGCGGCCTGCCGCCCCCGCAGCCGCTCGTCTCAAGGGCGGGGAGGTTCCTTGTGATCCACGAGGAGTCCTTCACTGGCGTCACCATCTCGAGCAACGTCTACGTCTTGGAAAGCGATAGGTTCTACGTCTTCGACGCAGGGGGGAGGCCAGACCTCGCATCTTTCCTGCGCGCATGCGGGATAGAGGAGGGGCGCATCGGCGCCATATTCCTGACGCATGGCCACTACGACCATGTCACAGGGCTCCGATCCCTGAGGCAATTCGAGGTCCCCACTTTCATCTCCACCAAGGACGCCGCCCTACTTGAATCGAGTGTGCAAGGCGCTGGGGCAATAGAGGTCTCGTGTGAGGGGCCTGCCCGCATCTTGGAGTCCATAGGGATTGAGAAGATCGACACCCCTGGGCATACGCCGGGGAGCGTCTGCTACCTCTCAAAGCCAGATCGCACCCTCATAAGCGGCGACACGGTCTTCAGCGAGGGGTTCTTCGGGAGGACAGATCTCCCGGGCGGCAGCGACGCGCAGATGATAGCCTCGCTCGAATCCTTGTCTCGGATGGGCATCGACGCCATCCTCCCAGGCCACGGCATGTACACGATGGAGGGAGGGTCCGACGCCCTCAAAACCGCCCTCTCAAACGCCAAGTGCCTGCTGGTTCCATGAAGCTTGCTGGCGTACCTTCGCCCAACAACTTACAGCGAAGCTGCCTGAAGCAGCCAAGCCATCCCGAAAGCTAGCAGCGGCGTGGCTACCCACAGCACAGTTAGCTTCAGAGCCGTCTTCCTGCTAAGCGCTTTGGATCCCCTGCTGAGCCCAGTCCCGCTCACTGATCCGATTATCGCATGGCTGATTGACACAGGTATCCCTCCCTGCGTGAAGAAATGGATCGTCAGTGCAGCACCTAGCTGGGAGGTGAATGCAGAAGACGGGCCAAGGCTGGAGACCCTCTCCCCGACGGTCCTCGCCACCCTCTCCCCTCCCAAGAGACTCCCGGCTGAAGCAGCAAGAACCGCGACCGAGAGTGCAAGAGGCCACCCCAAGTCCTCCTTCATCACCCCGATGACCAAGCCCAGCGTGTTTGCGCCGAACGCATACGCTGTATAGAAGCTTGCAGCCATTGTAAGGATGCCGTAGAATGCTACGCTCCCCCCTACGCTGTTTATGGGGCGTAATTGTGTGGACTTTGCAGCCACGAATGAGACGAGCATTGCCATGAACGGCGTGATCAGCCACGACGCGATCACGAGTGAGACTGTTGGCATGTTTATTGGCACCCCCAGGAAGAAGGCCGACCCGATTGAGGCCCCGAAGACTGCCTGCGTTATCGGGAGGGGGAGCCTCAGCGTATTGGCTAGTATTATGAGCGACAAGCTAACCCAGAGTATTATTGCGATCGAATTGGCGCCCAGCGTCCCG
Organism: Candidatus Methanomethylicia archaeon; assembly: GCA_024464205.1. Classification (GTDB taxonomy): domain Archaea; phylum Thermoproteota; class Methanomethylicia; order Methanomethylicales; family Methanomethylicaceae; genus Methanomethylicus. The sequence continues at coordinate 1,805 of JANHAI010000077.1, read as the reverse complement.
GAGAGCGCGCCCCCCGTTACCGCGGTCGAGAGCTTTCCGCCCTCGAGTACTGCCCCTGCAGCCAGGCCCGCGACGAATATCATTATCCCTGCCCTGTATGTCGCCATCCTTGATCCGGCAACAGTGCCGGCTGAGTTGCTCGCGTTGTTCGCCCCAGTCAGGGCGAGCATGAGAGATGCGAGGACGATCAGAACAACTGAAAAAATATTTCCCCGCCCCCCGGACTATGCGCCCGACTTCACGATCATCGCAGTTATGACATCAGAGGCCCTCTCAGAGGCGTCGGCAACCATGTCAAGGAGGAATATAAAGTCCCTCACCTGGAGGTAGGTGAGCGTGGACAGTCTCTTCTCGTCGCGGGCGAGGTCCTTGAGGATCGAGAGCTTGATGTCGTCCAGCCTCTCCTCGAGCTTCTCGACCTCGTGCGCCTTCTTCAGCGCAGCCGTCGCATCCTTGTTAAGCAGCAATATCGCGTCGCTTATCATCTCGACGCCTTCGATCGTCCCCTCGACCATTTTCCTTATCTCTGCGCCATATCCGTTGAGTATCTTGATCTCGTAACCCTCGGGCTCCCTCGAGGCCAGTGCGCGCGAGGCGTCCTTTGACTTGTCGGCTATCTCGTCGATCGCCTCGTAGAGGCGGAGGAAGTCCTCCTTGAGCCCGATAAATATGCTCCCTTTGTAGAGTTTGAGCTCGGTCCGCCTCTGCATGTCGTCCGCCTCCCTCTCTATCATCGCTATCCTCTCTGCAACTGAGTTAACTAGGCTCCAGTTCCCAGATTCGGACGCAGAGGCGAGGTCCCTCAACAGCGAGACTGAAGAGCAGACGAGCTTCAAGTGCCCGCGCATCTCCTCCTCAACGCCACTGAGCGGTATCGAGGAGATCCTCTTCCACATCTCTACCTCATCAGCTCCACTTTGGGATCCCCTATCGCGAACTCGAGGCTATCTATGTGGAGGACGTTCCTTAAGAGCCACTCGTTCTCCCTGCAGACCTTGATCATCGCGCTGGTGCCGGATATCAATGCCCCCCGCACCTCTGCGGAGAGCGCTATCTTCTCCTCCACCTTCTTGGACCGCAGGTCTGATATCGCTTTGATGAGGAGCGCGCCGAAGCTCCCGTCCACCTCAGGGACCTCATCGACAGTTGGCCACGGGGCGCAGTGAACCGATATGTGCCCCTCCCTCGCCCTGCAGACCTTCTCGTAGATCTCCTCGGCTATGTGTGGGCAGACCGGCGCGAGCATCCTGACGAACGCGTAGATCACCTTGTAAAGCACCGCTTTCGCTGCCGCTTGGCTCTCCTCGGTAGGTGGCGTGTAGAGCCTCGGCTTGACGGCCTCGATGTACTGGTCGCAGAAGTCGTGCCAATAGAACTTCTGGAGCAGATCGATCGCGATGTGGAACTGGTAGGTGCTGTACGCCTCCTCCACCTTAGGGACGACCTCCCTCAGCCTCGAGAGTATCCACCTGTCCGCCTCGTCAAGGCTTGACTCCCTCAGCTCGTATCTCTCGGCCCCGAAAAAGCCCTCGACAAACCTGGCAGATGACCAGACCTTCTGGAGGAAGCCTTTTCCGTACTTCACAGGCTCCCACTTGAACGGGAAGTCGGATCCGAGCGTCAGGGAGAGGAGCGCTTGCCTTATAGCGTCAGCGCCGTATTGGTTGATCCCCTGCTCCGGGATTATCACGTTGCCCTTTGACTTGGACATCCGCGAGCCGTCCGGTCCAAGTATGTGGCCGTTGATGAGTGCGCCCTTGAACGGCCCGCTCCCCCCAAGTATCGTGCACCGCAGTATCGTGTAG
>JANHAI010000076.1 GCA_024464205.1 Candidatus Methanomethylicia archaeon | reverse complement strand
TATGCCATTATTTTCTGAAGCCAGGTATATTAACGATCAGCGACAAAACGCAGGGCACTCTTTTATATGGCATTAAACGAAAGATCTTTCCTGATGCGCTATGGGATCGAATGTTGTGACTAAAGGAGTGCAGAGGGTTCCCCACAGGGCCCTTTTCAAGGCGCTAGGGCTCACAGACGAGGAGCTTGATCGACCAATCATTGGCGTCGCTAACTCGTGGAATGAAATAATCCCCGGCCACATCCATCTCGACAGGCTGGGAGACGCGGTGAAGGCGGGCGTCAGGATGGCTGGCGGGACGCCGTTGGAATTCAACACAATAGGCGTCTGCGATGGAATCGCGATGGGGCACGAGGGTATGCGGAGCCCCCTTGTGAGCAGAGAAATCATAGCGGATTCTATTGAAGTGGTCGGAAACGCCTATTCTTTTGATGGCATGGTCTTTGTGACGAGCTGCGATAAGATAGAGCCGGGCATGGTGATGGGGGCGCTCCGCCTCAATATCCCGTCAATATTCATCACAGGCGGACCAATGATGTGCGGGTTGCGTAGGGGAAAGAGGCTCACTCTCGACAAAACTTTCGAGAGCGTAGGCGCCTTCCTCAATGGCAAGATGAGCGAGAATGAACTGAAAGAAGTCGAGGAATTCTCTTGCCCTGGCGCTGGCTCTTGCGCGGGGATGTACACTGCAAACACCATGGCATGCATGATAGAGGCATTAGGGCTGTCGTTGCCAGGCAGCGGCACAATCCCTGCGGTCGACGCCAGGAGGATCAGGCTGGCCAAGCATACCGGAATGAAGATCATGGAGCTTGTGAATCGATCCATAAGGCCAAAGGACATAATCACTGCCGATTCGATCAGGAATGCTATAGCTGTCGACGTTACGATGGGTGGCTCATCCAATGCGATATTGCACCTGATGGCTATAGCGAACGAGTCGGGCATCGATTTGGATCTTGAAGTCTTTGATGAAATAAGCAGGAAGGTGCCTCAGCTTGTTGGTATGATGCCAGGGGGAGACGTCGCCGTGGAGGATCTGGACAGGGCAGGTGGCGTGCAGGCGCTTATGAAGCGGCTAAGGGAGGGCGGGCACATCAATATAGAGGTAATCACAGTCACAGGTAAAACAGTGGGCGAAAACCTTGTCAATGCCGAGGCGATCGGGACCACGATTAGGAAATTATCTGACCCAATCAGGCCTTGCGGAACATTGGCAATTTTGAAGGGGAACCTCGCTCCTGATGGTGCCGTGATTAAGACGGCGGGGCTTAAGATGACACATTATGCTGGGGACGCCGTTGTTTTTGACTGCGAAGAAGAGGGTGTGAAGGCGGCTTCTGAGGGCAGGATAAAGAAAGGGCAAGTTGTGGTCATAAGGTATGAGGGGCCTAAAGGCGGACCAGGCATGAGAGAGATGCTCCAGCTGACTTCAATTCTCGTCGGCATGGGTTTGGGTGAGGATGTAGCGCTAGTGACGGACGGACGGTTCTCGGGAGCAACGCATGGAATGATGATCGGGCACGTCTCGCCTGAAGCGGCTGTGGGCGGCCCAATCGCCGCTTTGAAAGACGGGGACAAGATAACCATCGACATTGAGAAGAGGTCAATAAAAGTCGAGATCAGCGACGGCGAGATCGCCAATAGGCTCTCCAAATGGAGGGAGCCGGCGCCCAAATACTCGAGGGGCGCCTTTTATAAGTACTCCAAGATGGTGACCTCCGCCTCCACTGGCGCTGTGCTTAGATGAAGCCGCCTCGCTCAAAGTCACTCGTGCCTGAGTGCAACCACCGGATCCATCTTCGAAGCGCGCGTTGCAGGGTAGAATCCGGCCAACAGGCTAACCGATATCCCAAACACAAGCACCAGCAGCACTATTTCTGGCCTTATTATCGGAGCGTAGGTTAGGAAGCTGCCCATTCCACCAACACCCGAATATTGACCAGCCATCTGGGTTGAGGTCCCTGTGCTGACGCTGTATGCGCTCGTCAGTACGATCGGTATGATGTATGAAAGGACTGTGCCAAGCGCAATCCCAAGGACACCCCCAACCACCCCCATGATCGTTGCCTCGGAGAGGAAGATGCCGAGTATGTTTCTCCTCTTGAAGCCGAGCGCCTTGAGGACGCCTATTTCTTTGGTCCTCTCTATGACCGAGACGAACATGATGTTCATGATTCCGAGCCCTGCCACGAGGAGAGATATTGCAGCTATCGCCCCGAGCAGGATGGTCAGCTGGCTTATTATCGACGAGACTATTTGCGTTATCTGCTTTACTGTAAAGTATGTGATGCTCGTGCCATAGGTCGCCCTTATGTTCCTCACGACCGAATCGACGGTGTCTGGGCTGCTGGCTTTAACGAATAGGGTGGTGTAGCCCGTCTGCCCCAGCAGCGTCGTAGCGCTCTTGATGGACACGAAGACGCTGTCGTCCACAGAGACGAGCGATGAGGATCCATATTGCTCAAAGGCCCCAACGACATTCATCTGCTTCTTGATCGGGTTTACGAAGCCTATGCCTACTGTGGCGCTCTGCCCAACGTTGACCAAGGGGACGGTCAGGTCTTGGGGATAGCGCACGTTGCAGCCGACGACCATCTCGGAGTAGCTTACTTGTTGGTACATCCTGCCCTCTTCGAAAGTCACGCCCTCGAGTATGATCTGGAATTGTGCAGGATCTACCCCCACAAGGGTATACGACTTCGAGGTTCCTGCCCCATAAACCCTGATGTTCGACATGATTACCGGGACGACATAATCGACGTAAGGCATTTGCAATATCCTGTTGACGTCAGAATCGGTTAGCGTGGTTGTGATGGACGATGGGCGAACTATGATACTGGTAGGGCCGAGCTTGTTTATCTCGGCGACTATGCTCACCTGTATGCCGTCGGTCTGGGAGACCAGCGCAATCACTGCAGCTGTCCCGACCATTATCCCCAATATGGTCAGGGCTGCCCTGAGTTTACGCTGGCGAATGCCCCTGATGCCCCACTTCAGGGTGTCTGAAGTCTTCATGCTGATGACCTGCTGTTCCTATAGTGCCTGAATATGAAGATCGCGATAATCAGCCCAGCCACCACCACTATGTATGGCCAGAAGGCGATGATCAAGTTGAGGTAGCCGGAGGTCTGAGTCGGTGTTGTTGTTGAAGTGGTGTTGGCTACCCTTATGGTTATGGGTATCTCAAGTGTCCCGTTGAGTTTCTGGCCGAGCGTATCCTTGTAAGTGTAGAATGCTTCGACGGAGTAGGTGCCGTTGGAGACATCGCCGGCTATGTAGCTGATCGTGAATGACGAGGGGACATTCACAGCCACGTCGCCAAGGAATATCTTGGCGTCTGAGGCTGGTACTAGTTGCCCATTTGCTCTAGGGGTCACTATCATGCTTGTAGCGGTTGATGTGCCGAGGTTGATGAGGTTCACGCTGAGTGAGAATGATTTGCCTGGCGTTATGTAGATGGGGAACGTTGACGTCTCAAGGATCTCGAAGTCTATCGCCCCGCGGACGATCACGCCTATGCTCTTAGTTTCCTGGTGCGCCTTCCCGAAGATATCCGTGTAAGATGCGCCAACACTGAATGCCGCCATCGATCCTGAAGATGAAGGCGAGATGTACACGCTCACAGGTATTGAGCGCTCCTCCCCTGGCGCCATGTTGCCGATGAACCATGAGCCATCTTCGCCTATGAGTATGAATGAAGATGAGGATCCAGACGGTATTGAGAAGGATGATCCTTGAGAAGACATGTACGACGATGAGGAGGAGATCGACGCGCCTGGCATGCCGATCTGGACGGTCACGCCTTCAGCAGTTGTGTTGTAGGTGTTCCTGACCGAGATAGTGAAGTTATTTACCTCTCCCGCTTTGAGGTTCTGGGTAGAGATCTCGAATTGGAAGACGCTGGTGGGCAAAGTCGTAGTCAGCACTCTGGCGGCAGCATACCTGCTGTCCTCAACATAAGTCAGGTTATCCGTATAGCTGATCGTTACAGGGAAGAGGTAAAGCGACCCCATAGATCCAGACGATGCATAGATCGTTACAGGGAGAGAGACGCTCTGCCCTTTCTTTATTGAATCAACGGTCCATTTCCCTTCGCCGCCGACGATCATGAACTGAGACGAGCCCGAGGAGAGCCCCCCGACAGACGTCGTAAGGCCAGGGATTATCGATTCGCCAGACTGCTGTGTTGATGCACCCGGCATCTCCAAAAGGATTAGGACGTTGTTGGCATCTCTCTGCCCCATGTTGGTCACAATCAGGTAAACAGTGTTGTTCTGCCCCCCTGTGAAGCTGGGGTTCGAGAACGAGGGGTAAAGAGACGGGCCTGTGTTGTCCGAGGCTGCGACGCTGAAACCTATCGAGTGGGTCACTTGTGCGGTCTGGAACGGACTGCTCCCGTCGTAATTAACATTGAGGCCGATGGTGACTATTGATCCAGCAGCCGAAGGCGAGACGTAGACCGAAACAGTAATGAGCTTTGATGCTTTGGCGGACATCTGGCCTAGGTAAAAGATCCCGTCAGTCCCTAAGAGTATCATTGAACCGGTGGAGAACATCGATCCCTGGCTCTGGAATGTTACGACGGTATTCGTGGCAGCGGTATCGCCGAGATTCGATATCGTAAACGTGAGCACATTCTCCTTCCCTGCCACCAGTATCTGGGTATTGACCCTTACGTCAAAATCGACATACGCTGCTGAGACAGGAGATACAGATGCCAACGGCAATATCGTGATCGCCATCAGTATCAGTATGGCGCATATTTTCTTGCCCCTCAGGTCGGCACCACCTTCGCGGTGCCCTATACAGTAACTATCTCTTTTTTGCAATTTTGGCTTCCTCCCTTTCAATAACACCATCTTTAACATACCATATCCGGTTGCAATACGTCGTCAGCTGCAGGTTATGCGTAACCATAATTACAGTGACTCCTTTATCCTTATTCAGATTATTCAGGATCTCGATTATCTCAGAGGCTGACTTGGAATCCAAATTCCCGGTTGGCTCGTCCGCCATCAAAATCTGCGGGTTGTTGGTGAGGCCGCGCGCAATTGCCACCCTCTGCTGCTGCCCGCCGCTGAGCTCTGTCGGCCTGTTCTTCTCGAAGCCCTTGAGACCGACGACCTCGAGAAGCTCTCGCGCCCGCCTCATTCGGACGCTCTTCGGCAAGCCTGCCGCGATCAGGGGCACCTCCACGTTGTCGATGGCGCTCATGTAGTTAAGCAAGTTGAAAGTCTGGAATACGAAGCCAATCTTCTTGTTGCGCAGCTCCGCGAGCTTGTCCTCGCTCAGCTTTGAGATATCTATCCCGTCGATGAGGACCGTCCCCTTGGTTGGCTTGTCAAGGGCGCTGAGCACGTTCAGCAACGTCGATTTACCGCTTCCCGATGGTCCGACAATAGCTATGTAGTCCCCCCTCTTTACGGTGAAAGAGACGCCTCGGAGCGCAGGGTATTCGAGTTTCCCCAGCTTGTAGATCTTCCACAGATCCTTTGCGATGATTATGTCAGAAGTTACATCTGCCACTTGGATTTTAGCCCCT
>JANHAI010000075.1 GCA_024464205.1 Candidatus Methanomethylicia archaeon | reverse complement strand
ATCGATCATGATGTATCCCGCTGTGGCGGCAGGGATTAGGGCGAATACGAGCATCGAAGCCCACCTGTGCTGCTCGAGCAGCGATGTGTATGGCATCAGGGCTGGCTGGATTACTGCCAACGCGAGTATGAGCAACAAGAACCTGTAGCCGCCTGGCATTCGCTTGAGAACCAGGAGTGCAGGGGCGAGGGGGAGCAGGAAAACACAGCACCAGACCATCAGGTCGACTGTTGTGTTGGGAAAGCCCGAATCAATGATCCCGGCAACGCTTATGCCTGTGATAGGGCTAGTCACGATTGGCCTACGCATGTACCAGATCAGCAAGATTAAGGAGAGGGCTAGGACGGCAATGTATGCAAGCCGGACGCCTTTTTTGGACTTGGCAGCATGATAGGTCGAGAGGGCGACCGATATGGCGGCAGTGGGCTCGTAAGCCATCGCCATGCCAAACAGCGTTGTAAGCCTGAATATGTTCGAACTGCCGGCATTTGAAGCGATGTATGCGAGGAGGAAAACCACCCCGAGCATGTGCCTGTGCCATTGTTGGGTAGAGCCGATGGCAATAATGTTCAACCCCCCCACGAGCCCAGCCAAAAGCGAAACTCCCCGGCTCAACCCGAAGACCCGCCTGGCGACCAGAGCCGAGAGAAGCCCAGAAAGACCGCACATCAGAGGGCCCCATGCCTTCATGAGGTTCCATGGATCCGTCGCCGCCAAGAAAGGCGTCATGAGGATTGGCATGAGTGGCGGGGCATTCCTTCCGTTGTAGGTCTGGAATGGGTTGAGCGAAAGTGCATAGTCCCGAAGGTATGCTATGTATTCAACCGTGTCGTAGCCGATTGGAAAATCTGGGTAACGCAACTCTGGGATTAGCCTGAAGATGAAGCATGTCAAAAAAGCGAATGCGAGGTAATGACTTGAAATAAATTCAATTGCTCTTGAAAAAAGAATCTTTATGGAGGCGTGGAGCGAGCCAAAGCTTGGCCCGTGAGCAAGCACCAGAGGCTTCTTCAACAGAGCATGGGCGATTGTCACCACGAATGCTAGAATTCCACCGAAAATGACCGGGGAAGCCAGGGCAACAGATTCGGCACTTGCGGCGCAGCCGCCGATCAATGGGGTTTTGAAACCAGTATAGATCATGCTGTGGATGATTGAGGAAAACCTGCCCAGAATTATCAAGGCAAGGGCGATTACATTCAGAGAAAGCGTCGAACCGAATCCGTATTCATTGTAAAAACGGGAGTAGTCAAGATATATTGAAATGAAAGAGAATGCAGCCGTTACCCAAACAAGATAGTCAATCGCGATAAGGGCGTACCAGTCCATCGAGGCCGCCTGAGAGATTTTTGCCAATAAGAGAATTGCGCCTGAAAATCCTATGCTCGAAAAGATCGGGATGTAAGCGTAGAGTCTAGGGAAAAACCGTGCAAGCGGATTCAACATGGCAGAGAATTAGTAAAACTTATATTTTAAGTTTGGTTGAAACAATTTGGATTCATGTTATTTATGAGCTATTGATTGTTTCTTTTATTCTCCTTTCCAGGATCCCTCTTGTGAACCTTCCTGGAAGAAGGAGGCGCAAAAGTGCCAGAGGGGGCTCAAGGCTCACGATTGGCGCCTTGTATAGGTCCACCATGCCTTCCTCCGATAATGTTTTCTTGCCCATTAAAAAGCCGTCCCTTGCTGCCTTGAAAGAGAGGGAAAAAGTCTCAGAAGGGTTGCCACCAATATGCTTCAGCATGATTTTCAGCGGGAAGAGCCGGTTCAATTTGCGGTACCTGCTGTTGGCTATCTCATTGAGAAAGAGGCAATTCCTTATCGTCAAATAAATCATTGCCTCGCTGTATCTCCTGAAAGAGGAGCTCTTCCTGTGCCTGGCGGCTAAGACTGGGAAGGAGACCGACTTGAAGCCGCAGTTCCATAGTTTCAACCCCAGGAGGTTGTCATCGTAGTATGCAAAGATATTGTCGAATAGTCGGTCGCCCTGCGCCGCATGTACAGACGACACGCGGTAGACTGCGAAGGCGCCATTGGTATAAGTGATCTCGATAGCTGACTTGACGGATCCTGGCGGACAGCCGTTGAAAAGAGAATGGACCTCCAAGACCTCATCCACCATCTCGCCCGCCGTGTCGACGGCGCCTGTGGAGTAGTCCACCGTGATGCCCTGGGCTGCTCCGACCGTGCTGTCTAAGTCCATCCTCTCTACGATCTCGCGAAGGCTGTCCGGGTAAGCCACGGCGTCGTTGTTCACGAGCAGGACGTACTTTGTTTCGGGCGATCGTGCCCTGTAGGCAACATTGTTCCCTCCCGTGAAACCTAGGTTCCTGTCGAGCCTGATCAACCGCCTTTCGCAGCGCATCCTTTTGAACTGGTCGCGTATAAGCACGTAGCTTCCGTCATTGGACCCGTTGTCGATTGCGATGAGCTCATAGTTTTCGTAATTCAAACTGTCTATGGCTTGCAAGGACTCCAGCAGGATGTCCCGAATGTGCATGCCGTTGTAGTTGACCCACAGTACAGAGACTTTGGGCTGCGCCATAAAAAATGTAGAGGGCGACCCTCTTAAAAAACGAACGGTGCCCGAGGCTTTCGGAAGGGATCAAGCGACAGAAAGAGGCTTCAAGTGCCCTTTCTCTTCCAGGTAGCGGCGGAGGGCGTCCTTCCAGCGAGGCATCTCTATGCCCCATCTCCCCAGCTTGTTGCTCGATAGAGCCGAGTAAGCGGGGCGCCTTGCCTTTGTCGGATATGTTGACGAGGATGCGGCGCCCAAGGGGACCTTCAACCCCAGAGCCTCGAATATCGCAGCGGCGAACTCGAACCAAGAGCACTCCCCGCTGTTGGTGACGTGATAGGTGCCGAACGGCGCTTTCTTTTCGATTAACGCGGATATCGCCGCGGCGGCGTCGCGCGTGTAGGTCGGGCTCATCCTTATGTCGTCTATCACCGAGATCGTTTCCCCTTTCCTTGCCTTGGCAATCATCGCTTCAACGAAGTTGCCGCCCTTCCCGCTGGCGCCTGCCGACCCGAAGAGGCTGGCGACCCTGAAGACGTAGTGCCTTTCGTTCTGCCTGGTGAAGAGCTCGCCCGCGAGCTTCGAGATCCCGTAGGCGTTTATGGGCGAGGGCGGATCGCTCTCGAGGTAAGGCAGCCTCGACTTGCCGTCAAATACGTAGTCGGTGCTGATGAAAGCGGCAATGGCGCCTATATCCCTGCATGCCAGGGCGACATTCCTGGCGCCTATCGCATTCACTTGGAAGGCCTTGAGGGGCTCGTCCTCGCACTGGTCGGTCTTGTGGAACGCGGCTGTGTTGATGACCGCATCGGGGGCGAGTTCCTTCAGCCTGGCGCATGAACCCGGGTCCGCGACCTCGATGTCCCTGTGGGTGAGGGCGATCACCTCGTGGCTGCTAGAGAATGCCTTTACGAGGTCTGTGCCGAGCTGGCCGCTGGAACCGATTACTGCGACCCTCAAAGCACCACACCGTCCAGCTCGACTTCCCTGGTGAGGCGCTGGGACTCGAGGAGGTGCTTGTACCACTTGACGGTTATGGTCCTCGGGTCGTCGCCGTTTAGCCTGCCCTCCTTCAGGGCGCTGAAGACCTCCCTCGCCCCGTCCGCTATCGTGTAAGACGTGGAATACCCGAGCGTCCTGGCGATTTTGTCGAAGCTCACGCGGTAGCTCCGGTTGTCCGGCGAGCCGTACCAGTCGTACTCGAACGGGACGCCTATCGCACCGGCGACAGTCTTGGCTAGCTCGAAGATCTGGACGTTCTGGTCGTCGCTCCCTACATTGAAGACCTGCCCGTTGACAACGTCTGGATCCGACTCGAGCACCCGGATGAAGGCGTTCGAAGTGTCCTTCACGTGGACGAATGGGCGCCACTGCTTCCCGTCCCTCATTATCGGGATCCTGCCGTTCTTGAAGAAGCCTAGGACCATCCCGTTTATCGCGAGGTCGAACCTCATCCTGTGGGAGAAGCCGTAAACGGTAGCCTGCCTCAGGACGGTCGCGCAGAAGGAGCTGCCGGAGAGCTTCAGCGCCGCATCCTCAGCCATGCTGTTGGCCTTTGCATAGGTAGTCAGCGGGTTTATCCGCGAGCTCTCGTCGATGGTGCCGTCCTGGAACCCGTAGACGCTGCAGCTGCTCGCCAGCACGTAGCGCCTGACGCCTCTCTCCTTCGCGAGCCTGGCTACTCTGGCGCGGCCCCTGAAGTTGATGTCCATAGTCTTCTCGGGATCCAGCTCGCCAGCCGGGTCGTTCGACAGGGCGGCCAGGTCAAGAACCGCGTCGACCCCGTCTAGGACGGAAGGGTCGAACCACCTCACGTCCCCCTTCACTATCTTTATCCTGTCAGCGATCTCCTTGACTGGGTCCATCCCGAAGAAGAGCCGGTCGAGGCAGACGACGCTGTACCCCTTTTCCAGCAGAAGCCTGGTCAGCACAGAGCCGATGTACCCTGCACCGCCTGTGACGAGAACCCTCATTCGGAAAGGCACCTCACTTGTGCGGCGGGGCGAACCAGTCCCACGGCTTGCCGACGCGGGGGTCGTCCTTCCTTCCGTTTATTTCTGCAGGGACTATCGAAGCGGAGTTCCATGGGACGCGGACCTCGTCAGGGTTCTTGTAGTCGTAAAGGTTGGAGACGAAGTAGACGGTGTGGGAGGGGAAAGAGCTCACGGTCATCGTGCCGTGGAGGTAATTCCCAGGTATCCTGATGAGCTGGGGCTTTTCCCCGCTACCGATGACCTCAGCCATCTTGCCAGTAGACTCTTCGTAGGCGCATATCTTCATGGCGCCCTTCAGCACGAGGAAGTAGTCGACCTGCCCACGCTCGTGCCTGTGCCAGGCCCTCACTATCCCGGGGTAGCTGTAGCTCAGGTTCGCCTGCTGTATCACGTCGCCCTCAAGGAAATCCTTCCAGTCGGAGCGCATTATCTCTGCGAAGAACCCTCGCTCGTCCGGAATTAGGTTTATGTCCTTCACTCTGACGCCGACTAATGGGTACTCCTTCATCTGGAACACCTAGTCCGATATGTCAAATGATCCTATTTTGCTTTTTCGTATTTTTAATAGCCTCAAAAAAATCACAGTTCAATTTCAGAGTGATCTCCTACGCGGAGGCATATCGCCCTGCTGCGGCAGTTTCTGCAGACCCTCACCCACCGGCCGACCAGGCTGTCCTCCAGCCTCTCCACCCGCTCGATGCAAGATCCCTCCATTATCACGGAGTTCTCGACTGAGGACTCTACGACGCGGACGCCGTCACCGATGCTCGTGTACGGCCCGATGAAAGAGTGCTCTATCACAGCCCCCTTGCCTATCACCGTGGGGCCCCTTATGCGGCTGCCGACCACCCTCGCCCCCTCCTGCACGAGCACCCTCCCCTCTATAACGCTGTCCTCCACGATCCCCGAATTCTTGCCCCTGAGGTACTCGTCGAGCACGATCTGGTTCGCGGTGAGGATGTCGTCCTTCTTCCCGGTGTCGAGCCACCAGGAGTCGAGGACCTCTGCGCCGACCCGGAGACCCATGTCGATCATCGCCTGGATCGCGTCCGT
>JANHAI010000074.1 GCA_024464205.1 Candidatus Methanomethylicia archaeon | reverse complement strand
CGGGATTCTGGCAATTGCATGGATGAACGATTGTTTCCAGATGCTTATGATCCGATAGATAAATATCCCGAATTGCAATAGAGGGGGGGTAAGAGGTGAACGATTTATGGCGAGCCGCGAGATGCACAAGGCAACCTGCGCAAGCTGTGGTAAGGAGTGCGAGGTACCATTCAAGCCAGACGGGACAAGGCCAGTGTATTGCCGAGAATGTTATTCGAAGAGAAGGCAACCACGCAGGTATTAGGTGGTTGAACTCGTTTAGCATCGATTAGATTCAATTTTTTTGGCTGGTTTTCAGCCTATCTCAGTTTAGCGGTAAACGATGCTACAAGCCCATTTTTTGACAGCTGAAGGCAAAAAGAGCGATTTTTTGAAGATGCCTGATCGGCATCACGATCCATGAAAATTTGATTTAAGCATATCAATCATTTCGGTGGCGGTTCTCCTTAAGGATAGCATGACCACGAATATATAGCCTGTAAGGCATTATTTGGCTAAATCAATTTTCCTTCTGTCAGCTCAGTGCAGTTGCATCAGGGAGCGATATACTAGCATAAGAGGTACATGCGCCTAATAGTTAGATGCCGCAGTCGAGATCGGAAAGGGCCTGCAACAGCAAGTAATGGAAACCTTGGGCGAAACGACCGAAAGGAAGGGAAACCCATAGGGATCATTACGCGCGATGGGCAGGGCGCAGCAATGGGACGATCCAGGGCATCTGGATAGAATCGGATGCCACGACTGAAGTAAGTTGTTGCGCGGTAGCAGCGGAAGAAGTGCCCGGCCATGGATTGGGCAACGGAGGACGCTGATATCCCTGAAAGCCGGTCTCAACTGCGGTATTTTATTTTGGGCAAATATGATGCTGTGTAAACCAAATTTAATGCATTCTAACACCGGATTTGTGGTAAAAAGGCAAATATAATGCAGAGATTGTCAGGCATAGAGGAATTAGTTTTTTAATAGATTAGATGCCTTTATAAAAAAAGGAAACGGTATCTGGCCTTACTTGGCCGTTGGCTTGCTGGATACCTTTATCTCAATCGTAGAGACGTTCCTCGGCGGCTCCCCCAAGACAACGGTGCCTATTGCAACATCCTCTATTACAGCGTTGCCATGAAGCAGGCGGTTCACGACCACTTCAGCAACGTCGACTGCGCACGATATTGCGGCGCCTCTTGCCTTGATTGTAACTGAGTTGCCTCCGGTCAGTTGCATCAGGGCTGCCATTGCATAGCTCATAATTGGTTTCTTGCCAACCAATATTACGTCTCTAGACATTGCGGGTTGCTCTGGAGTTGTTGGATTTTCGGACAAAGTGTTCACCTTTTTGTCGGTTGCTTGTTTGTAATTAAGAGATAAGGCGAACACCCATTTAAACATTACAACTCCGGACCGGTAACAGGGCTCTTTTTAATCATCCCTTTTGTTTGGGCATCCCAAAGGATGCTACTTATTTTGTGTAGTTGATGCGGGGCATCGTTCAGGCGGCTTTGGCGGGCAGAAATGGCTTAGCAGCATATATGATGCGAGCGAGACGAAGATGGCGTTTATCGGCGGTATGCCAAATGGCAGCAGCCCCGTCGCAGCTCCAAGTGCCCAGGAAAAGACCCCTCTTGAGTTGATGCCAGGCTTCAGCGATGGCTTCCTTTTCGAGATCAAATAATACTCGGCGATGTTAATCCCTATCAGCGGCGGCAGGAGTATGCCGATCAGGCGCAGGAAAGAGGATAGCTGATCCACGATCCCAAAGTAAGCAAGGAAGATGCCCCCGATCGCTGCGGGGATCGTGGCAATGTTACGCTTAACTTTGAAGATGTTCGACAATGCAAGGCTAGGCGGGTACAGAGATGACGCGGCTGCTGCACTCCCTAAGAGCAGAAGGACGTTGGCAAGGGCAGGGAGCCCTACGACGGCGAGGGCTGATACCGGGTCTGGCATGAGCGTGAAAGCGCCCATTACGTTGCCTGCGACCAGAGTGAACATCATAGCCGGCAAGACGATGCCGAAGGCGGTTATCCTCATGTCTTTTTTGGTCTTGGCGCTCTTAACGAAGTCGGGCGAGACCGTCGATATCGATGTCGCGCCGCCGATTGCTAAGCCTGAAAGGAAGAGGAAAGAGGCAGGATCATATGCCATTTCGTGGAAAGACGCGCCTCTCACGAGTATCTCGCGCAGGCTCCACAGCGCGAAGGCAGCGGTCAGGGAAGATGTGACTTTGGTGAACCGGGAGAGCTGACTAAAGCCGGAAAAGGTCACGATGGCGGTTGCAATTCCGAAGACTGTTATCGTGAAAGCCCTGTCAATCCCAGTGATGGCGGAGGCTGATCCGCCTCCGAGAGTGATGAGAACTGAGAACCAGCCCATCTGAGTGAGCGCTATTAGGGGCGAGGCGAGGAACCTCGAGCCCGCCGAGCCGAGGCAGGAATCCATGAGCTTTGCGAAACCTAGGTGAGAGGCGGCCCCTGCACCTCCGTGGAGGTAGATCAAAAGCGAGATAGTTATCCCTGCCACGATGGACGTCCCAACAGCAAACCAGAATGGGACTAGCATGCCCATTGTGCAGCCAACGGTCAGAATTGCAGGGCTCACGAAGATTACTGCTAGGGTAGGCGCGACCTTTGTCCACGAGAAAAGCTCCTCTCTCGCCACGATCATCTAACCCCAAGCGACGGCAAGGATGTTAAGGTTATGGCGATGATCCTATTTATCGGTTTCATGGGAACGCTCAAGATCAAGCCAGTGTCCATGGCCTTGAAGAAAGAGCGCGACAGCGCGCCAAGGGTTCTCGAGGTGCGAAAAAAATATATAATATTTTTTCGATTTTTTCTGATCAGGTGGTGATTATGTCATCCAAAGATCCTGAAAAGGAGGCAGTACCGAAGAAAAGAGAGATTGTCACCTCCAAGAGAGGCAGTCAGCAGCCTGGCGCCATGGCGCCTTACAGGGGCGGCGGTCTCTGGTACGACTTCGACAGGATGTTTGAAGACTTCAGGAGGGGCTTCGAAGACCTTCTGGCACCACTGTGGATACCGAGCCCTCTTGCCCCTGCATTGGAGACGAGGGTGCCTGCAGTCGACATAGAGGACCGCGGGAAGGACTACCTTCTTACGGCGGAGCTTCCTGGCTTCAAGAAGGAAGAGGTGGAACTGCAAGCGACGGAAGATGGCATTGAGATAAAGGCCTCGGCAGGATGGAAATACGACGAAAAAACAAAGAACTATATCTGCGTTGAGAGAAGGTGCGACTCCTTCTATCGCATGATAGAACTGCCGGAGAAGATCAAGCCTGACGACATACAGGCCTCGCTGAAGGAAGGGATCTTGGAGGTAGTCATGCCAAAGAGGGAGCCTAAGGAGAAGAGGAAGATCGCCCTCAAGTGAAGGTGCATCCCACCTCCTCCATTTTTTATATTCTAAAATAGATTTAAAGGCGCGAGTGCGGATTAACGTCTGGGGGAAAATATCATGAAGGTCTTAATAGCTTATGACACAGTCTCGCCTAGCCAGTTGACAAAAGCGGTTGCTATGGCAATCGGGGACGCCTTCAGGGAGAAAGGGATCGACGCAGACGTCCTATATTTTAACGACGTCGAGAAGACAAAGTTGGCGGAGTACGAATGTTTCATAGTGGGCGCGCCGACAATGGCGTTCAGGCCCTCAAAAGGTATCTCGCAGTTCCTGGACAGCATGAGAGGGGAGGCGTTGAGTGGGAAGAGGGGAGCGGCATTCGATACACAAGTTCAGACGAGGATAAGCGGCAACGCTGCAAAGGGGATCGAGAAAAGGCTCAGGGAGATGGGGTTGGAAATATTTTCGCCGCCACTCGTGGTCTACGTGCAAGGCAAGGGGAAAAACGCCTGGGAGTTCAAAGCGGGGGAGCTGGAGAAGGCGAAGGCATGGGCAGCTGAGGCGGCAAATGCACTCTTGAAGCAAGGATAGCGCATTTTAGTTCTGGATTCCGCTTCTGTAACTTTCTTGTTGCATCCTATTCGTTTATCCAAGACCTGAAGTCCTCCTTTCTGAGCGCCTGTATGATCGGTAAATTCTGATGTATCCCTTCGGATCGATGATGATTGAGGGTACCCCCATCCAGTGCCGCCTCATCGAGGACGCATACGCAGAAATCCTTCTTTCCGCTTCCCGTCATACCTTCGCCGAGAGCATTGGTGATCAAGCCCTTTGAATTGTGCAGATAGGTCAGATGAACGGAAACTGCGCCAATATTTAAAATGCCCGGACGAGATAATAGACGCCCAGCTTTTCGAAGTTCTGCATAGGCTTCCACCGTATAATAATATTGGGCGGAAGATTTAGCCTTCCCTACCTCCGACGGGAAGGAGAAAAAAGGGTTTTAGAAAGGCGCATATATCCCGACGAAGACGAGCCATGCCAAGAGGGTTTTTGCTGCCAGGCTGAGGATTATGTATACCCTTTCGCCATACAGGTAGTCCTTCCACTTCCCGATTCCCTTGTACTGGAGCACCATGTTGATAGAGAAGGTGTTGAACATGATGAAATAAATCGCCAGCGCCAGATAGACGAAATTCGGCGGGCTTACTCCTGTGGAGTTGACGGCAGCCACGAAGTAGGCGGCTATCACGACCCACGGCGTGAAACCGGATACGCAGCCGAGCAGGTATGGGGACCAGTCCGTCTTTTTGGGGTATTGGTTGATCTTCTCCATTAGGTAGCCGAACATTATCATCATGGCATTCAGTACGAAGATCATCACGAGCGACCATAGCTCCCAGACGCCTACAAAGGTCGCAAGTATCACAAGCATGATCGAGCTTGACAGCGCATACTCGTACCACCTGTAGGGGTTCATGCCATTCTTCAGGTTCTGGACGTACTTGTCCTTCCTTGCGAAGGCGATTGTGAAGTGGGCGAATGCAGAAATCAAGAGGAATGAGGCGAGGATCGCCCCCAGGTAGCTTATGGTGAATGCCACCTGGGGGTCAGGCACGACTTGGAAGGTCGGCGGGACGGTCGATATTTTGAACTTCAGGTAGAATGTGTAGATATCGCGGTCCCAAGTTATCAGGAGGCCCAGGCCGAGCATCATAATGCCTTGCACGAAGTGGAGTGCGCCAGCGCCTATGTTGAGCTTCCTGAGGCCTTCGTAGGAGATCGGCGACTTGGCTATAAGCTCCCTTCTCAACTCGTTGTCCATCCCAAAATCCCCTGATCAACAATTAGCTCCTACGCTTTTATGTGTTGCCAAAAAAATGCCGGGGACCAATGGACAGGAGGCTGCCGATGGCCGTTTACACCGGCAGGCGCAGAGGCCGATCACACATCATAAGATTTATTTACTTAGTAGGATTAACTCAGCAACAAGTGGATGGTAGATAATAATGTCAACGAAACCGGTTGAGATAGGCTCCCTCAAAGAGGGCAGCTTCGTGGTCATTGACGGCATCCCCTGCAGGGTCGTCTCTATGGAGAAGTCCAAGACAGGAAAGCATGGATCGGCCAAGGGGAGAGTGGTGGCAGTAGGGATATTCGACGGTATAAAGAGGAACATAGTGGCGCCTGCGGACCAGAGGGTCGATGTCCCGCTGGTCGAGAAGAGGACTGCGCAGGTCATCTCGGTCACGCCGGACATGGTTCAGCTCATGGATTTAGAGAACTATGAGACTTTTGAGGTCAAGAAGCCGAAGGACGAAGAGATCCTCGCGAAGCTCGCGTCCGGTGCCGAAGTCGAGTATTGGGACATACTCAACGAGAAGCACATAATGAGGGTCAAGTA
>JANHAI010000073.1 GCA_024464205.1 Candidatus Methanomethylicia archaeon | reverse complement strand
GCGCAGCGCATAGCTTCATCACGCCGTCGCCGACCGCCCCCCTCTTGAAGGCGACCTGCGCCCTCTTCCTCAAAATGTCCTCCAGCTCCATGGCATTGTAAGGCGGGAATACTAGCTCCTCCTCGCCCAGGCTGCTCCTGACCCTCGCGTCCAGGTATTCCGTGAACTTGAGGTCGTTCGTGATCCCAATGATCGATACCTTCGCCTTCGAAAGCCTCTCGTTTATCCTAGTAAGGTCATAGAGCACCTTGTCTCCAGTCTTCTTCACAAGGGCGTCGACCTCATCGAAAACGACGAAGAGAGACCTGCTCTTACCGTCGACTATCCCGACGAACCTCCTGAAGACCTCCGACGTGGCGAGACCGGTGAACGGGACCTTCTCCCCTATGGATTCGCAGAGATCAGTGAGGACCCTGTAGTTCGTGTCGTCGTTCTTGCAGTTTATGAACGCGATCTCTAAAGCAGCGCCTTTCGTTCTGCCTTCAGAGCTGAGCTTCTTCAGCACGTACTTCGTCACGGCGGTCTTTCCAGTCCCAGGCACCCCATAAATGAAGACGTTTGAGGGCCTAGCCCCCTGGAGAGCGGGCGCGAGTATCTCGGCGAGCCTCAATATCTGGTTGCGCCTGTGGGGCAGGTCCTCCGGTATGTAGTCTGGTCTCAGTATGTCCCTGTTGGCGAATATCCGTGATGACATGAACCTCTCGAAGAGATTGTTGATTTCGTCAGACATTCAACCCACTCCAGTGGATGCATTTGAAGTAGAGGTATCTGGGCTTATCTGCATTTCGCAAGCGGCGTGCCAAAGCCGAATTGGGTCGCATTGTTTCCGCATGACAGCGGGATGATCATGCCCGTGCCAATCGCTGCTAGGTTGCCATAAAGCATCTTATGCCTCAGTTGGGAACTGCAGGGCCTCGTCCCCCTTCCAATTTTGAAAATTTATATGTTTGAATCAATTTTACAGCAGCAAAGGCCATTTTTTCGATATTTACATACCTGTTGTGCATTTTAAAGAAAAGTCAGACAATAAAATAATTAATTAAAGATTGCGTATTTTAAGCAAACTCAAAATAAAGATGGATTAGCGGTCCGCAAAAGACCCAAAGAATACTTTTTTATAACATGCAGGTATTTGCTTTAAGTAAGAGAGGGCTCTGTCGTTTTAAACAAGGGGGTCTCAGGTTTCCTCTGCCTAGGGTCTCTCCGGATTCCTAACCTCTGACGAGCCCTCTCCCACAATATCTCCAAAAATTTCTGACTTCTCATCTTATAAGACTTATCATAACATGTCCAGGATCTGCCACGCTCTTTGTCCGCCTGAACGCCATGCTTATATCCTCTCTCCCTCGATATTGACGAAAATCTGGGTGCCCCTCGATGATCTCGCAGATCTGGCGCGTGAACCTGGCGACAATGCTCTACTTCACGTTCATACAACTGGTAGTCCCACTGATACCGAGGTACGCGCTCACGATAGGCGCCACGCCTTTCCTGATCGGCCTAGCCGTTTCAAGCATATCCGTGACGGCCATCCTGATCCGCCCGATCTCTGGGGTTGTTAGCGACAGGTGGTCCAGATCTTGGATGATGGTCCTCGGCATTGCGTTTGGGGCGTGCGGATACGCCATCCTGGCGCTGTCGGAGGGGATCTACTTCGTGATGGCTGCGAGGCTCCTCGAGGGGGTAGGCGTGGCCCTGTTCGTCCCATCATCGATGGCAAGCGCGGTCGATTCAGCCCCGGAGGGGAAGGTGGGCGAAACCCTTGGCTGGAGGAGCCTCATGATAGGGCTTGGCTTCATGGTTGGGCCCGCGCTGGGCGGGTTCCTGGCAGAGGCTTTCGGTTACAAATCCACTTTTGCCCTCACAGTCGTCCTGATTGTCGCCCTCCTCCCGTTGGTCATATTCAAGGAGAAAGGTCGCACGATCGAGAGGAAAGGGTTCTTCATGGACGGCATCAAGGAAAGGGGTTTCCTCCTCTCATTCTCGAGCCTTCTCGTCTACGCCATCTCATGGATGGGGCTTTTGACGTTCCTCTCGGCGTACTTGAAGGCGATCGGCTACGGCGACTTGGAGATTGGCCTCTTCGTCAGCGTGCAGGCACTCTCCAGCCTGGCGCTTCGCGTGATCGCCGGCCGGGTTGCGGACAGGCTGCCGGAAGCCATGACCTACCTCGGGCTCATGGTCGTCAGCGCCTCATTTTTTATGATCTATCTCAACCCGCTGCCCCCTTTCCTGTACGGCGCGTCAGTGATCTTTGGCATCGGCATTGGCGTGTTCATACCAGGATCGCAGACGCTCGCGCTGCGGAAGGCACCGCCCTACAGCAGGGGCTTCCTATCCAGCATCTACACGATGGGGATCGACGTTGGCAACCTCATCGGGCCTCTGCTCTTTGGAACAATAATACAGGCAACAGGTAGCTACGAGTCCTCGTTTGCCGTGGCTCCGATCTTGACAATGGCGGCTGCTCTCGTCGTCTTCATACCATCCATCCTGCGGGGCCGATCCAACGATGCCAAAGGCTGAGCCTTCGCTGGTCCACCCGCTATTAAAATTAATATCAATGCTTCAACGATAGGTCAATGGAGTTCGCGATGCTGAGGCTCAGGTATCTGAAGGGGACCATCCTCACGGGCGAAGTGAATGTCCCCCACTCTGTGTGGGACGGATCCATGCGGTCGTACCGCGCAATGGGGATGCACTACGCGGAGGCTACAGACTACCTGAGGAACAGCGGCATCCAGTTCTCGGACGAAGTCTTGGACCTCCTTCCCCACTCAAGGCTCAATTCCGATGTGGAGCCGAGGCCATACCAGCTTGAGGCATTGGACGCGTGGATCGCCGCTGGGATGAGGGGGACCGTGGTCCTGCCGACCGGCTCCGGCAAGACGATAGTAGGAATCCTGGCGATAATCGAGGTAGGGGCGCCGTCCATAGTGGTGGTCCCGACGATCGACCTTATGGAGCAGTGGCGGAGCCGCCTCTCCTCCTCTTTCTCGCAGGAGGTCGGCGCCTACGGCGGCGGAGAATCGCAGCTCCTCCCGCTGACAGTGGCGACCTACGACACTGCCTACCTCAGGGCAGAGGAGCTGGGAAACAGGTTCAAGCTGATAATCTTCGATGAAGTTCACCACCTCCCCTCGCCGGGCTTCTCGCAGATAGCCGAGGTCTTCGCCTCGCCCTACAGGCTCGGTCTCACGGCGACCTACGAGAGGGAGGACGGCCTCCACGAGGACCTGGCGAGGCTCATAGGGCCCAAGGTGTACGAGCAGAAGGTCGCCGAGATGGCAGGCGACCACCTTGCACCTTTCAGGATAGAGAAGATCTACGTCGACCTGCTGCCGGGCGAGGACGAGGAGTACAGGCGGAACCTCTTGATATACAAGTCCTTCCTCGCGAAAAGCGGCATGGTGATCAGATCCCCCCAGGACCTGAAAAGGCTCATAATGAGATCTGCACGCGACCGGGAAGCGCGGGAAGCCCTCTTGGCGAAGAACCGGGCCATGGCCATCGCCCTCAACTCCGCCTCGAAGAAGGAAGCCCTGAAGCAGATCCTCAGAGAGAGGGCTGGAGAGAAGACCCTGATCTTCACGCAGCACAACGACCTCGTCTACAGGCTCAGCAAGGAGCTGCTCATACCCGCGATAACCCATGAGACTCCAAAGGACGAGCGGGCGGAGATCTTGAGCGCCTTCAGGAGTGGCCAGTACAGGACAATAGTGACGTCAAAGGTGCTAGACGAGGGGATAGACGTCCCAGACGCATCCCTTGGAATAATACTCAGCGGAACAGGATCCAGGAGAGAGTTCGTGCAGAGGCTGGGGAGGCTCCTCCGCAAGGTCGACGGCAAAGAGGCCACGCTCATAGAGGTTGTCTCGAGGTCAACCGCCGAGACCGGCGTCAGCAGCAGGAGGAGGAGGGCGATCTGAAACGCTGCCATCCCAGTTGCTCGTGACAAGGACATTCCAAGGCAGAGTGCGGCCAGTCTTCATGATCCCAAGCAATGAGGCGCTCGAGCTGGCGCGGGAGATGATCGGAATCTACTCGGAAGGGATCGGGAAGCGGCAAAGGGAGATCGCTGACGAAATCGCCTCGCTGGAGGGAGGGGCTTTCGACTTCAGGGCTGTGAGGGGGCTGAAGGCAGTGCTGGACAAATCCTCCACATACAGCCCGGACAGCCCGGTCGATCCGAGGGAGCTGAGGCGTCGCGCCTTCGCCGCCTCGAAGGGGCCCGCGCTCGACGATTATGAGAGGTCGCGCGCGCTAACCGCAGCCTCAGAGGGGCTTGGCATCACTGTTGAGGATGCGGATCGGATTTTCTGGGGGGACCTTGAGGCAGAGCGCACCCTCTCCCATTTCGAGCCGATGGAGCCGATCCAGCTGCTCGCCCGCTACAACCTTTCCCTCATGCAGACCCTCCTCTTCAGGTCCACCTCGCTCGAAATCCAGGCTCCAGGGAACTGGAAGCCCGTTCTGAGGAGGGCGAAGCAGCTGGGGCTCATGTACGAGATTGATGGGGCTGGCGAAGGGCAGCGCCTAATAGTAGAGGGGCCCGCTTCCGCGATCAAGCTGACCGAGCGTTACGGCACGAGCCTGGCGAAGCTGATCCCGCAGATAATCCGGTGCAGCCAGTGGTCGGTCAAGGCAGGGATCCTGACTAGGTGGCGGGAGCCAAGGCTCCTTTCCTTCTCCCTCTCTTCAGAGGACGGCGTCCTCCTCCCCACGGATGAAGCGATTAGAAATTCCGAGACGTTCGACAGCGCCCTCGAGGAGGACTTCTACAGGAGATTCTCCTCCTTGGGATCCAGGTGGAAGATCCTGCGGGAGCCGGACATGATCCGGGTCGGCAGCGGCAAGGCGTTCCTCCCGGACTTCGCCTTCGAGCTTCACAAGCGTAGGATTTACCTGGAGATAGTGGGGTTCTGGACGCCAGAGTACATCTCCAGGAAGATCGAGAAGCTGAAGGGCGCTGGAAACGTCGAGATGATAATCGCCGTGGACCGGAGCCTGGGAATAACGGCCGACTTCCCTGGCGGGGTGGTCTTCTTCGAGAATGAAGTCCCCCTAAAGCCGATAATCGACTGCCTGGAGAGGGCTGAGGAGGAGCTGATTACCCACGAGACAGGCAGGCTTTCTGGGCTGAGCATCCCCGTCGAGGGGGATGTGGTGAGCATAGGCGGGCTGGCCGGGGCTCTGGGGGTGCCTCAAGAAGCGCTGAGAAAGTACTTCGAATCCACGCCTCCGGCGGGATACGTTTTGGCAGGCTGGCAACTGGTCAAGGAAAGCAAAATGGCTGAGATCGATTCCGAGCTCGCTGGCGTGAGGGCACTCAAAAGGGCATGCGAGATACTCGAATCCCAAGGCATAACCGACCCCTACCCGATATTGGAGCGCCTCAGCTACTCTGTGAGGATGAGCGGACTGGCCATCGATGGCGCAGAGATTAAAAAGAAGGAAAAGAATCGCGAAGAAAGGAGTGGCTGACGTGTCGGCACGAAAGGGAACCGTGATACTCTCTGACTTCGACGGCACCATCTCGACTTCAGACCTGGCGGAGCAGGTGCTCGAAAGGTTCGCCAGGAACGATTGGAGGATGTACTTGGGCATGCTCGAGAGGGGGGAGATCACCCTCGAGGAGTGCGTGCAGAGGCAATTCTCCGAGATCAGCGCATCCGAAGAAGAGATAATCCAATTTCTGGAAAAGAGAGTCTCCTTCAGGCCGAACTTCTCGATGCTGGTGAACGCCTGCGAAAAAGCCGGAGTCCCCATCACAGTCGTGAGCGCCGGCATCGACTTCGTGATAA
>JANHAI010000072.1 GCA_024464205.1 Candidatus Methanomethylicia archaeon | reverse complement strand
ATTCGGTGCACCGTATCCCTTTCTCCGATATAAGACTATCAAGCCCTTCAGGGGTCATGCCTTCTATTCCTTGGACTTCGCCAATCTGCTCAATGATTACGTGGTCTGCCCTGAATTTTTTATTGCAGGATGTGCAGCCAACAACATAGTCTGTAAAATGATCAACGTGCCCGGATGCCTCAAATACCTTTGATGGCATGATGACGGGGGTTTCAATCTCGTAAACTAGACCATGATTTTTATGTATGAAGACTTCGCGCCACCGAGCCTCAATGTTTCGCTTGAGTAGCGTGCCCATAGGGCCAAAGTCGAGGAAGCCTGCGACCCCACCGTATATTTCTGTAGAGGGCCAGAAGAAGCCACGCCTTTTACAGAGATCGATAACCTTATCATATTTATCCATGATATTACACCCGTAAGGCAGGTTTAACTAAAAGATAATTGCCCAAATATAAGCTATTAGGGTGTACGCTTATGAAGGCTGAACCATTCTACGTAGACGGGTCCACTAAAATGTTTGGCGGTTTCAATAGGGATTTTTCTGGGTCAGAATTCGTCCTTATAGGGGTGCCATTTGACGGGACTTCGAGCTACAGGCCTGGATCCAGGTTTGCCCCAAACGCAATCCGAGAGGCATCGTCCAATATTGAGACGTGGTCTTGGAGGACTGGGATAGATCTTGAAGAGGTCAAGATCCACGATTTGGGGGACTTGGCGGTCGTCCATGGGGACGCTTCTGAGACGATAAGACGCGTCGGAGAGACCGTCGAGGACATTGTCTCGGCGAAGAAGCTCCCCATCGTCGTGGGTGGCGAGCACCTGATATCGCTGGGTGTGTCAAAGGCGATAAAGGACGTAACGATCATATCTTTCGATGCCCATTTCGACCTCAGGGAAGAATACCTTTCCAACAAGCTTTCGCATGCGTGTGTGATGAGGAGGATATCCGAACAAGGCGGGCAAGGGAAGATAATATTCTGCGGGGTTCGGGCAACATACAGGGATGAGGTAAATTTTGTGAAGGAGAAGAGGATACCTTACCTGAGCGCTCTCGACGTGCTTAGGAACGACGTACATCAGACATCATCCTGGTTGAGGAAGAACCTTGAGGGCGCTAGAAGGGTATACATTTCAATTGATGCGGATGTCCTGGATCCAGCTTATGCACCAGGGATTGGGAACCCTGAGCCAGAAGGGATTTCGCCGACCCATCTCCTTGATCTATTAAATAATGTCATCGATGACCGGGTGGTTGGTTTTGATCTTGTGGAGGTTTCCCCGCCTTATGACAATGGGAATACCGCAGCTTTAGCGAGTAAAATAATTTTTGAAGTGAGCTCGATGATAAAGAGGGCGAGAGGCTAGCGTGCCTTAACCTCTCTAACTATAGGGGATCTCGATTTATAGAGGATACGATGGCCGCATGCAGGGCACCTTATTCCTGGCAACCCGCTCAACTCGGCGCTGTCAATAACCTTTCCACACTTCTCGCAAAGATAATGTGCCAATGGCGACACCGAAGCAATACACATTGAAGTGGTTTAAAAGGATTTGGGATCAGACGATCTTAACGCCTTTGTTACGAGGTCGCTCGATGGTGCGCATTCCATTTAAATATGTTTAAACATTGCTGCATGTTGAAATTTAAATATGGATGCAAACGCTTAAATGCTTAGGGGCATAGCGGGCGGTGTCGCTTTTGAAGATGGTCCAATTGATTGATGATAAGGACGTTGCGGAGGTGCTCATTGATCCCATACGTCGAACGATACTGACTGTCCTGGCGGATGAGGAGATGACCGAGAGCATGCTGGCTAGGCACCTTGGCTTCACTGAGAGCGCTATTGGCCACCACTTGAGGGTCCTTGAAAGGGAGAAGTTGATAAGGATAAGCAAGCAAGCCCCCGAAAATCACGGGATCATCCAAAAATTTTATGCTGCGGAGGCGAGGGCTTACATAATTGACACAAGGAAGCTGCCAATTAAAATATCCAAATATTTCCAGCCCGTAAATATCGAGAGGGTTCGGAGCCTGCTCAGCATCATGAGGGTCGAGAAAAAGACCCTCCTGACAGATCAAACGATGGAAGAGCTCGCATTGAATCTTTCGAACCTGATTGCAGAATCTGCCGAGGTGTACAAGGATCAAGATTTTGATGGGGGCAGGGAAGAAGCATACATGCGGATCTATAGCAAAGCATTCGAAACATTCGTGCTCAAATATGGACGACGGCTGGCGATGGGCGGAGAGATCGAAAGTGGCTCAAACAGAATCAATTAAGATGAAAGTGAGAGAGGGAGGGCTAGACGAATGCAAGTGATGAGCTTTGCTTTCATCAAGGATGAGGACGGGGCGATAAAAACGCTTCCGCCAGAATCTGCAGATGTTCTTGCCCTTCTAGAGGCTCACGGCATTCTTGGCAGGAAATGGAGGAGCCTCGTCAGATTCATTCGGGAAGAGATGAAAAAGATTGACTTCGTGGTCAAACTCTATTATCCGATTTTTCTTATTAGCGAGGGCAATAGCGTTGCGTTCTTAGATGGGCTCGCCCTTAATACAATGAGGGTCTGCGATTATTTAGAAGTCCAAGAGGATCGCGATTGCTGCAATATGCGAACGACGGATTTCCCGATCATTGACATCAAAAAATACCCAAATCTGTCACAGGCGAGGTTCATTTCGAGCGAGAGAGAGATTAATGACGGCTATGCAGTGCCGCCATCTTTTGAAAAAAAGGTAGTCGCTTCAATAGCCGAGAGCTTCTTTAGCACATATAGAAATTCTCAGAAGCATATAGCTGAGATCAAAGAAGAACTGGAAAGGATCGAGAGTCGTTTCAAGGAAGAGGCCAGTGCACTCGATCTTTGGTTAAAAGAACAGCAGAAGGCTCTCGATGAAAAAATCGCAGAGAAGAATACAGAAATAGAAAGAATAGGAAAAAAGGCGAACGAAGACGCATTAATGATCCTCAGGAAAGAATTCCAACTAAAGAATCTCGAGTTAAAGAAGAAGAAGGAAGCGCTGCAGAATTCCCTAAGCGAGATGAGATCCAAGCTCTATGCGACCAGAGCAAAAGTGATTGATTTACAGAGTAAAATGGGAGCGAAAGAAAGAGAGCTGTCGAAGGTTAAGGTAGTGCTCAGCAAACTTGTCGATAAGAAGGAAGCGCTCAGCGGCGATAACTTGAGAGCGATGGAGTTGAAAGACATACTAATGAAGATTGAGGAGCTCAAAGAATCGATCGACCGAAATGAGAGAGAAGTTGCCGAATATTTGAAGGCACTTTCTGGCCTGAAAGAGGAGGAGAAGCTGAAGGAAATTGCCGTTTCAGAACTTGAGAAGGAAATGGACAAGGCAACCCAAGAAGAGAGGCTTTTGCCAACCAAGGAAGACATAGAAAGTAAGAAGATCCAGGATCGCTTCGAAAAAGAAAGAAGTGTCATCATTGGTGAGCTTTATTCGCTAATCTCGAAGAAAGAAAAGCTGCAGCATGAGAAGAAGGTAAAAGAAGCCAAACTGGTAAGGGAAAGAGAGAGATTGAAGACGAGGTATCTCGAGATCCTGAAAAAGGTTCAAAATCAGGTTGCAGAAATCGAGAGGGCTATAATAAAGAAGAATGGTTTTGAAGCCAAGGAAGCTGAGATGCTTTACATACCATTTTACCTATATTCGAAGGACAAAGAGATTAGGGTATTCAAGCCCCCGGTAACGATAAAGAAAGGTGGAAATGTTGAAGCCGAGGATAAGATGGATTTTATGGATGGCTTTATTGATTATCTCCAGACAAGCTGGGAAATTGTTTCGCTGATCATTTACGAATCGGGCGGGTTGTTTGATCTCCTGCACATCTCAAATAGGGAAAGGGTGAAGAAGGGGATCGAATCTTTGAGGGGACATAAGGCAATAAATAAAATACAGATTTCCATCTTAATGAGCGGGGGCATCTTTTGAAGATACTTTACGTAAGCCAATCATTTTTCCCGAGCACGGGGGGAGTTTCCTACTATTTGCTGTGGCTTGGGAGGAGGCTTGCCGAGAAGGGGCACTCCCCTATTTTTGTCAACTTAAAGCCCTCGAAGAGGCAGTCTGAAGAGGTCATTGAAGGGATGAAGGTATACCGTACCCCAAAGGAGGGGCGCCTCCCTCAAGACGTTGTTTCTGGGTATGCCAGGTTCAAGGAGCTAATCTTGAAAGTATTCCACGGCAAGGAGGATTCTGTAGACCGCCTATTCAATAAGCATTTGTTTGGGTTTGAGGATTACGTCAGTGTCAACAGGGCTTTCGAGAACAGGATTAGAGAACTCGTCCAGACCGAAAAGCCAGATCTCATACATGTACATGATTTTCAATTGCTGCCACTCGGCCAGATGCTCGATGACCTTGGGATCCCAATGTATTTTACGTGGCACATACCTTTCACCGAAGAGGTCCACCGGGCATGGAGAGAGTTCATTATTAAATACATGCAGTTTTACAAAAAGAACGTATTTTCGACGAAACCATACATCAATGCTGCACTTAAATCAGGTTTGGGATGGGACAGGGTGGCGTGCATACCTCCATTTATTGACATCGAGAAGCCCAAATCGGAATTTAGGAAAAAATATGGAATCCCCAAAGATGAAAAGCTCATAATCTGCGTGGCGAGGATGGACAGGCTCAAAGGCCAGCACGTGCTCATCGAAGCTGCCAGCAGGCTGGATCTCAACTACAGAATTGCCTTTATAGGCAATGGATCCTTCAGCAAAGAGGTGTTGAAGGTCAATGAAAAAGAAGAGTACCACAAGGAACTCAAATTTAAATGCGATTCTCTTGGGATATCGAATAAGGTCATTTTCACAGGAGCCATAAGCAGGGATATGCTCATGGCTGCTTACAGCGAATGTGATGTTGTGGTTCTGCCATCAATACAAGAAGGCTTCGGCCTAGCGATCACGGAGGGGATGGCTTTTGGCAAGCCGGTGATAGGGACTGCAACAGGAGGGATACCAACCCAAATATGGCCTGGCTCAAACGGATATTTGGTCGAGCCAAACAACCCTGCATCACTTGGCGAGGCGATAAAACACATCTTGAGTAATGAAGAGGTTGCGAAAAAGATGGGCGAATGGGGCAGAAGGGCATACCAGTCTGGATTCTCCTCAGAAAGGGGTTTGAACGACCATTTGGCATTATATGGCCTTTTATGATCAGTAAATCTAGTTTACAAGACAATTAAATGTGGTAGTTGAAATGAGAATAAGGGCAGACATGGTAGTAATGGATTACGACAGGACCGTGGCGGATGAAAATTTAGGGTTCATGATAAGCCCAGAAGTTAAAGGAGAGCTGATGAGGGAGAGGGGGTTCAAGCTTGTCCTCGCCACAGGGAGGAAGTACGACGAAATACCTGACCGCGACATAATGGAGATCTTTGATTTTGTGCTGTCAGAGAACGGCACCATACTCCACACCAAGGGTGGAGCGGAAAAGGAAGTTCTGGTCAATGGAAGCTGGGCGGAGATCAGAAACAAACTGGCAAAATCGTTGGGCGAGCTCGGAGTGTACTACTTCAGGGGCGAGGTCATTCTGGCTGGTTTAATAAAAGACATAAAGGGGTTCAATGATGCGGCTTTCAAGAGCGGAGTTAGGGACGCGATCTCATACGAGTATAACAAAGAAGGATTATTGATAATGCCAAAAGGCTGGAATAAAGGGAGGGGGCTATTGGCTGTAAAAGGGCTGATCGGCAGCAAACGGGTTTGCGCCATTGGTGATGACTTGAATGACATATCGCTTTTTGAGGCAGCTGACATAAAAGTCGCTGTGAAGAACGCAGTTTCCA
>JANHAI010000071.1 GCA_024464205.1 Candidatus Methanomethylicia archaeon | reverse complement strand
GCTCATGCCTATGCGGCGCGAAGTGGGAGGTATATGCCCCTGACCGTATGGGAGAAGGACGCCGATGGCGACCTCGTGGGATCCATCGAGATGCCGATGGCTGTCGGGACCGTCGGGGGCTTAACGAAGGTCCATCCGATTGCAAAGGTGGCGCTGAAGATCCTCAAGGTCTCTTCAGCCAGGGAGCTCTCTGAGGTAATGGCAGCTGTGGGGCTGGCACAGAACCTGGCTGCGCTGCGGGCGCTCGCCGATGAGGGGATCCAGAGGGGGCACATGGCGCTGCACGCCAGGAACATAGCGATAATGGCGGGCGTGCCTGAAGGCATGGTCGACATGGTCGCAGACCAAATGGTGCGCGAGAAGGCCATAAGGGTGGACAGGGCTAAGGAGATACTCAATTCGATCAAAAAACAGCCTTAGCGAGGAAGGCCCGGAACCTCCCTTAAAAATTCCGAATGCCGCCGAAGGGTACCTGTAAGACTTTTTCGTCCATTCCTGCCCGGGATGCAACCCCCAAAAAAGCTTATATAAGGTTCCTTGCGACCAAAGACTGTGATATTATGAAAGGCGCATTGGTCTTTTTGGCTGTATTCTTTGTAGGGATCCTTGCCACTATAGCGAATCCTTCGCTGCCACCCGGCCTCAGCATATACTACGCTTTGGGCTTCCCACAGACCGATTACCCGCTATTGGGGTACCCTGCCCCTATCTTTGCCTCAGCGATACTCAATGGCGTCATTTATGGCATAGTCGTCTGGCTGATCTATTCCGTCGTTAGCCGATCCTCAAAACCAAAGCAGCAGCCTTTACCGCAAACCCAGCAACCGGCAGCTCCAAAGCAATAAATGTAAGTGCTTGATTCTGTCGCGCTGGTCCCCTTTTTTAATTCCGCTCCATGGAATAATAAAATGCTGGGCCTAAAAAGCTGCCTTATCGCTCATTGAAAGGCGATGTATGGCTTGACCTGCTCCATGGACAGCAGAGGTCAATGCCATGGCGGTCGCATCAGACCGCTCAGTTGCCGCCGTACCTGTTGTTGCCCATGTAGCCGTTGGATCGAGGGAAGCCATATCCGCCGAGGGGGCTATTCTCCAACCTGTTGCTGCTCTCGCGGCGTCCAAAACTCCGCCCCCTTCCGTTTCCTTGGCCCCTGTATCCACGTCTGCTGTATTGGCCGCTTCTTCCTTGCCTATCGCGTTCCCCTCTTATGAAAGGCACTTTCTTGAAGTCGTTGCATTCCATTTGCTGTATCTCGAAGTCATATGTGCCCATGACCCTCCTGAATGCTGGGTGATCCTCCTCGCTCAGCAGGACGATCGCCTTGCCGCTCTCACCCGCGCGGGCTGTCCTGCCTATCCTATTCACGTAATCCTCCGAGTTCTTTGGTACGCCGTAGTTGAATATGTGGGTCACTTTCTTGAAGTCAAGGCCCCTTGCTGCCACATCCGTGGCAACGAGCACATCGGTCTCGCCGTCATGGAAATCTCTTATCGCGTGCTCCCTTCTCCCTTGGGTCATGTCGCCATGGAGGCAGTCAGCGTTGATGCCGTTCCTCTTCAGGTTCTTTGTGACCAGGTCGACCTCACGCTTCGTGTTGCAGAATACTATCGAGAGGTACGGATCCTCCTCGTTTAGGAGGTGGACCAGGAGCGAGAACTTCATCTGTCGCTCCACGTCGCAGTAGAACTGCTTCAGCATATCCTCGCTGACCTTTGTCTCCGTCTTGACCTTCACCGCTCCCCTCGTGAACCTGTCCCTTATCCCCGCAAGGCCTTCAGGCATAGTCGCGCTGAACATCAGCGTCTGCCTGTCCTTCGGGATCTCCCTCTCTATCAGCTTTATGTCGTCTATGAAACCCATGTCTATCATTTTGTCAGCCTCGTCAAGCACAAAGATCCCCACCCTGTCCGTCCTGAGCGTCCCGCGCTCAAGGTGATCCATGATCCTGCCGGGCGTCCCGACTACTATCTCGGCGTGCCTCAGCCCCGAGATCTGCGGGGCTATGGGTGCTCCCCCATATACGCACTGGACCCTGAGCCCTTTTCTGCGGGAGAACTTCTGGAGCTCGACAGCTATCTGCTGCGCAAGCTCCCGAGTCGGGACCAGTATGAGGGCTTGGACGCCCTCCCCCTTGGACACTTTCTCAACAAGCGGGATCCCGAAAGCCCCGGTCTTGCCGGAGCCGGTCTCAGACTGGCCGACAACATCGTAACCTTCCTTGATCAGCGGAATCGCTTCCGTCTGGATCTTGGTCGGTTCCCTGAACCCAATCTCGTTAATTGCGTCTAACACTTCTTTATCAATATTCATATCTTCGAACTTCGTAAATCATCAACTCATTTTTTGCCTTTTTTGTGTGTAAAGCTACAAAAGCAATAGAATTAGCATGGTAGGCTAACGCTATTTGTCAAGGCTTCCGTACTTTAAACCTGTTCAGGAAGCCAGTTATTGCTTATAAATGTTTCCGAACTTGCACAACCCCTGTCACATTAAACCCGAATGACAATCGGCGCGATCGACTTATTGATATCGTGAGTGATCCAAAAGCAACAACCCTCCGATCCAAGCCATATTGCAGTCGCTGCGACAGCTCCGATATAGCCGTTATGAATCAATCCCCCTATGCGCGATGTTGCAGGAGAACCGACCAAGTACAAATAACCATGCCCTAAGCCTGGAAGCAATGCCCGATCCTCCCTTCATCCTGCCCATTCCCAATCGCTTCTTGGCATAGTCAAATTTTTCTACCTCTTTAGAGTCCAATAACAATTGGAAAGGTATAATTACGCATTGAATTAATAGATGATAAGGAATCAAAATGAGTCTAAAGAATATTTTTTCCGCATCCGTGCTCGTCGCATTAATGCTTGTCGCGTCTTTCCCTTCAATAAACGCCCTGGCTCCAATCCCATCCGCAACAGTCCGGGTTACAGGTGCGAACGCAAACGTTTACCTTTCAACGGCGGCAGACGGTCGTTTCAACGGCGCAATACCCGCGGGCAATTACACAGTCGACGTAATAGTCAGCGGGTATGTCTTTGGCAAGCTTGAGAACGTCGTCGTAACCGCTGGAAACACAACCGATCTGGGAGATATCCCGCTAGGCAGATCAGGGAAAGTAACGGGCACCGCGGTCGGTCCCCATGGAGAACCGATCACTGACCTCCAAATTACGATATCCGACCAATCGACGAACGCTTCAATTTCAGGGACGATCCTGAAAAATGGGACATTCCAATTTAACACCGGCCTCAAGAACGGCACATACTTCCTAGAAATAAACCCACAATGGGACGTGAGGAAGGTGAATGGCGGGTACCTCGCAAAAAGGATCTACGATATCCATGTCGTCGAGGGTGAGACCACCTCAGGCGTCGTCGTCCCGCTCGATTATTCAGCTCGGATCTCGGGGCACGTGAGGGCGACTAACGGCTCGCCGATCTCCATGAGATACGTTTACGCATACTTGAACGACACATACCTCCTCAACTATGCCGTCACCGACTCGGACGGCTTTTACAACATATCGAATTGCCTTACCAACGGATCCTACAAAATAATGGTGTCTGCTGGGGGTTACGGTGCTGAAGAATCCTATAGGTACGTTGATCTCGTCACGGGCGAAGAGGTAAAGGACTTCGACTTTGCGCTCGTCCCGTCAGCAATCGTCTCGGGCACCGTGACGTACAGCAATGGCTACCCTGCGCCTGGCATCATGATCTACTTCACCCCCCTGAATAACCATACAGCGTGCGTTGCCTACACGGATCATTACGGCAGGTACCGTTTGGCGACTTACCTCTACAACGGCTCATACGTCGTGCAGCCGTCATACCCATCGGCCCCGAGCCAGACCGTCACCGTCGTGGAAGGCGAAGAGACGAAGAACGTCGACTTCACCCTCCCGTCGAACGGGAACACCTACGCATTTGTGGCAGGTCTGGTCAACGACAGCCTTGGGAACAGCCTCGCTTACACCGCAATACAGGCAGGAGCCAACTCCGGTTCCTCCGATACCAATGGATACTTCTTCGTTCCGGTGACGCTACCCCCAGACACAATGACGTTAGAAGTCAACGTCTCAGCCTCAAAGATCGGCTTCGCTACAGCTACAGTCGGGGGAGTGACCCTCACACCCAATTCGACCACGACCGTCAACTTCACCCTCAATGCCCTGCCGAAGGGCAACCTCCAGGGGAGAATCATTGATCCGTTGGCTCAGACCCCGAAGCAGGCAGTCCAGATCTCTATCCAGTCATCAGCTAGCAACGTCACCGCCGGCTCGAACATAACCCTCACCGGCACCCTCTCCGCAAATGCCAATGGCACAGTGACGATATTCAGGTCCGTGAACGGGTCGAACTACCTTGCTTTTTCAAATGCTACCTTAGTGGCCGGTACTTATTCCTTAACTGCGAGTCTGAGCCAGCCAGGGACATACTCGTTCTATGCCTACTGGCCTGAGAGCAGCGATTACTTGGCCAGCAACTCCACCACACTCACCATAACATGCACGCCAGCACAGGGTCCGCCGCCCCAACCAAGCGAAACCAGTGACAACACCCTCTTCCTCTTGGCAGGAGGTGCGGTAGGCGCCGCAGTGATTGTTGGTTTGCTGTTGCTCCTTCGAAAGCGCAGCTAACCCCTTCCCCTTTTTTCCCAGCCATCTGCGCAGCCTCCTCGTTGGGATGTAGCCAATTCGTTGCACATCGAGGCGCGCCTCTGTCTCGGCATAGCGCACTTCGAACCGTCATGCGAAACCGTCCAAGCTCCTTTCTCCCGTGGCGCGGTACCCATCCAGACCACTTGCCGTACGCCCGATCCTGCCTATTGCCTCCTTCTGGGCATCATCTGCCACACCGAGCATCTCCAGGATATGCAGGCAGTTCTCTACGGCATATCCGTGGTAATGGTTGTTGAAGAAGCAATAGGTCTCTTTCACTGCACCCGCGACTTCCCTGACCTTTGGAACCCACTGCTCCAGCTCCTCTCGCGAGTAATTGTAGTCGAACCAGACCTTGCTTCCGCGGCCATGCCACCTGATGTAAGAGAAGTCGGCGGTAAGGTGGACTTCTGGCGGCAGGAGCGGCTCGTCCACATTGACGTACGCGACATTGTGACTCTCGAGCAGGTCCCATGTCTCCTCCCTCATCCATGAGAGATTCCTGAACTCCACCGCGAACCTTATGTTCTTAGGAAGCGCGCAAAAGAACCCCTCCAAGGACTTTAAATCGAAGGCAAAGCTCGGCGGGAGCTGTATGAGGAGGCAGCCAAGCTTCCCAGAAGCCGCAAGCGGCTCCATCAGGTTGACAAACCTCATGAGGTCTTTGCCTGCGCCCTTGGAGAGGTCAAGCCTCTTTTCGTGGGTTATCTCTCGGGGGAGTTTGGCAGTGAATACAAACCCTGGCGGGGTGTTCGTCTTCCACCCGATTGAGAGCCCCCTCGTCGGGTACGAATAGAATGTCGAATCGATCTCAGCCGCCCTGAAGACCTCCGCGTATGTCCTCAGCTTGCTCTCGTCGTCCGTCCTGTAAAGCTTGCCTACCCACTCCTTGTAACTCCATCCCGAGGTGCCGAAGAACAACTTGCTAGCCAAAACCCATCCCCCCCGTCTTCAGGGCGTCGATAACGTCCGCTACCCCGCAATACAGCCTCTCGGGGAGCCGATCCAGCACCTCCGCGACCCTCACCCTCTTGCCCCCGCTCCCATCGAAGAGCTTCCAGCCTTGGTCCATGATCAAATCGGCCTTCGACATCGGGAAGATCGCGTCCTCTGCAAGCACCGCCCTGAGCGATTCCGCCCCGCGCGCGCCAGTCACAGGAGGGAGATTCCCGGACCTGGAGTATTCGACCATCCTCGCAGCGTCCGAGTACATCCGGACTCCGTGGAATGATATGTATGCCCTCTG
>JANHAI010000070.1 GCA_024464205.1 Candidatus Methanomethylicia archaeon | reverse complement strand
AGATAATAGAAATGATTATATGCTTATTATGTGAAGTTAATGTAATAGAGGAAATAAAAATGGCAGCAGCAAAGAAAAAAGAATACAAGAAAAAAGAAGCACCGGCGAAAAAGAAGAAATAACATACTTTAGTTAAATAAAAGATGGAACGAATAGCCTGGACCGCCAAAAATCAAGATTTTTTATTTCTCTAATTTCTATTGGCCTGCATATCTTGCTCACCATGCCGTTAAGGGAAAAGGGGACCCTTGCCAGTCTCGCCTCGCCTTCGGTGACCCACGGATCTATTCCAAACCCTCTTTCTTTGATTGTTTTAACAAAATTCTTTCTTTCAACGAAATTCATGTAAAGTGAATCATTATCTTCTATATAGATATGGAATCCGCGCCCTGAATAAACAACGGAGATTCTTTCATATTCTTCATTATATAAATAGTCAAAAAGATTTATAGTATGTTCTATTGCTTTATTAAAACATATATAACAGAACTTAAACATAGACGCGCCCTTTACCCTGTCTTCAAGAGTACCGCAATTAGGGCAATCTATGTTCTCAGGGTCGATATCGAACATTAGCTCCTGTCCAACCAGGTCGTTGCAACCGATGCAGTCTTTGCCCCTCTTGCTGCAAACCATGCATTTTTCAGAATCTTTGTAAATGTTCCTGTCATAGTAAAGGTCCTCAGGGAGAAAATCGATCAACCATTCCTTTAGCTCTTCGAATTTGCTTATCCGGAAAAAAAGGAGCTTCCCCGCCTCGTCCTTATATTTTGATCTTATGTACCCTGTCTCGTTTCCAGGATCCATGTGGAAGATGGGTAAACGGAGCCCTTCTGGCTTATTGTAAAACCACTTCATAATTGGACCAAGATCTAGGTCACTGTAATACTCCCTCCTCTCCCTTAGGTTAGCAGGCCTGTGATTGATAGGGTAGCAATGTTTGATTCTCGTCAATCCCCAACCCGCCTGATCAATGATCCCGCGATGAGTGGAAGTGTAATCGTCACATCACCAAATACCGCGACTTGCTTTGCAATCGGCTTGACCTTCCCCCATGATATTGCCTCCTTAGGCAGTGCGCCAGATAGGCTGCCATCGTATTCTTGGGCGGTGGTCAAGTAAACGCAATAATCAAGCCCCTCCCTGAACTGGTTCCACCAAATCACATGATGTTTACTTATTCCTCCGCCAATTATTATGGCTCCTGTCATCTTCGAGTCAAAGACTTGGTTCAGTATAGCGCTCATGTCCTTGAAGAGGTCTAATTTGAGCTTCTTCGTCTGTGAATAGAAGAAAAGGTTCGTCCCAAATGATCCATCAATAATGCCTGGCACATAAACTGGGACATTCTTTTTATACGCCGCCCTCAAAAACGAATTTTCATCGTCTATCCTCTTCCCGAACTCCGACGCCAGCTCTGACGGGGTCACAGTATCCTTTTCACCGATCATCTCAGGGAGCTGCTCCCTCATCACTTTCTCGACAAGCGGACCGTAGTCTTCAAGAGGTATCACAACATTACCCAGACGGTGTATCTTCAGTTCATTTAGCATCACATCATCAAGGCCAAAATCGCCGCTACAGTAACGTGCACCATAAGACCTTGCTATGTCGTGATCTAGTGCCCCGCAAGTCGTCACTATGGTGCTTACGAACCCTTCTCTGATTAGTTGCGATATGATCCCCCTCAGCCCGGTAGCCATCAGGTTACCTGTGAAGGAGAGGAAAATAGTGCAGCCGCTCTCCTTCATCTCATTGATCATACTCGCTGCCATTTTTAGGTTAGGTGCCATGAATCCCCCCATCGACCCATATGCTCTTATCAGGTCTCCAACGGTTGTTTTGTCGTGTACTTTGAGATCGCATACTTTCTCTGAGAGGATCTCTCGCCTCAACCTCTCCCCCTCTTTATCTTTCCTCAAGGGGTTGTTTTTTCCTCCACGATTAGACGACAACGCTTCCACCCTCATCTAATAATATCACATTACAACCCGATGATTTTAATACCATGTCCCTGAATTTTTCCGGATTCTGCTTAATCGCGTCGAAAGTATTGTAATGCATCGGAATGACATAATTTGGCCTAATGAGATCGATGGCTTCTGCAGCTTCCCTCGGTCCCATGGTGTAGCGTCCACCTATCGGAATCATCACCACATCAGGTGCATACAATTTGCGGATCAGTGCCATGTCTCCGAATATGCCTGTGTCTCCTGCATGGTACGCCGACTCTTTTTTCCCTCTGAAGACGAAACCACAAGGGTTCCCGCTATGCAGCGCGTTCGTGCATGTGACCGTGATGCCCCTCACCTCACACGACCCACCGATATTGAGCGCAACGACTTCTTCGATCCCTCCCTCGTCTGCAAAATGTCTATTTTCATAAAGGCAGACGAAGGCGGATCCGTCTCTCTTTGAAAGCTCAACCGAATCCCCTAAATGATCAAAATGGGCATGTGTCACTGCTACAATGTCCGTCCGCGAGATCTCTTCAAGCCTTACCTTGCATTTCGGATTCCCCTTCAGAAAAGGATCGACAACGATGTGCTTTCCATCGATATTGATCTCGAACCCAGAATGGCCAAGCCACCTGATCTTCATCTTCTCACCCAATTGGAATAAATAAAGCCACTCTATATAGTTGTAATGGTGCTAGAATTGGATTACGATGTCAAAGCTAATGCGATTCGGATAAAAGTTGACGATAAAAATTATGCCTATGTGAAGTTCCACATCGAAGGCAAGAAAATATTCCTCGATTCAACGTATACGCCAGAGGAACACCGTGGGAAGGGAGTAGGGGGGGAGCTTATGAAAGCATCCATGGACTATGCGGAGAAGAATGGGCTATTTATTGTTCCCGTATGCGCCTTCGCTACAGAATACTTCAAAAAACACCCGCAATATGATCGCCTCCTCAGCAAAGGATGAAGATGATGAACAATCAGATAAAATGGCTCAGCATTGGGCTATTCAGATCCCATTCTGCCTACATATTTGCTGGAGCGGCATTGATGGTCATTGGAATCGCTATCGGCTTCGTCGCGCCTCGTTCAGGTGATCCTCTCTCTGCGAACCCGCTCTTCGATGGGCTTGAGCAACTTGTCCAATTCTACAAACCGTTTGAACCTATGAGCGTTGCTTTCCTGTTTATAAAGAACTCACTTACAGCATCAATTGCTTTTCTAACGGGACCCATATTGATAATCCCTGCTTTCATCTTGTTTTTCAATGGCTTCATCGTAGGCCTCATAAGTGCAACCCTCATCGACCAGGTCTCCCTTATGGCCCCGATATTGGCGCTTGCGCCTCATGGTATTTTCGAGTTGCCTGCCCTCGTCATCGCTGGCGCTGCAGGTCTGCGACTGGGCATATCGTTTATACGGAAGATCAAGAGCAAAATGCGCCACACTGAATACAAATTAACTGAATCATTCGAATCCTCCTTCAGGCTATTCCTCTTCTCACTCGTCCTACTTTTAGTGGCCGCTGTAATGGAGACATATTTGACGCCAATTGTGATTGGCATCAGCCCGTGATATCCAGTACTTTGCCAGTCTCGCTTGTGGTCCAGATCCCTTCATATTTCTCACCAAGCATTTCCCTGAAATCCGCTGATTTGAGCGATGCTATGAACGCCTTTATTTCTGGCTTATTGATCCTCCTCCTTTCGGCAACAAAATCGTACTCCTCCTCACACAGCTTTACGAAATCAAGATTGTGAGCTCTTGCCATGGCCCTCAGCCCTATTCCAACATCTGCTTTATTCTCAACAATCGCCTTTGCGGCCTCCTCGTGGGTTTTCACCTCGAAGTCGTAACCCCGTATGTTGCCGGCGTCCATGCCTTTACTTTTAATAAGCCTATCGATCAGCTCTCTCGTCCCAGATCCCAAGTTCCTGTTGACGAGCCTTCCATTCTTCTTCTGGAGGTCTTCCAAACACCAGATCCCTTTCGGATTGCCGCTTTTGACCAAGAGCCCCTGCTCCCTCACATACCCTTTGATTAATACTGCCATGCCACGCGGCCACGCATCTTTAACAGCCTTTTCATTATATTTCCCACTAACTGGATCATAAAGGTGGATGCCCGCAAGATCCGCCTCGCCAAGCATAACGGCAGTTATGCCTGCCGATGATCCGACCTCCACCAGTTCGCAATCCGTTCCTTTTATGAAGCCTATTAGGAGCTTCAATGCAGGGCAACTGCTGCCTATTATGACCAAACCGGGCCTATTGTAATCGACAAAGACGCGTTTATTGCTAGAACCAATAAACTTCGCGATTCTATCCTCCAATTCCTGGTATTCCCTCAGCAGTGTTAGCCCGTCTTCAGTCAATGTAGTGCCGCCTCCCGCCTCTCCTCCGCGGTAAGCGCTTACTACGGGCTTTCCCAAACAATTCGTAAGTCTCTCGACAACTTTCCAAACATGAGCATATGTAACACCTAATGACTTCGCAGTTGCCATCAGCGAACCATATTTCTCTATACCTTCTAGGATCTTAGCTTCCTTTTCACCAATGATGTACCTGCTGCCGTCCTCAAGCCATACTGCAAAGCGGGGCTTCATGATAATGGAATATGGGGGCACCTTATTTAAGGAGATGCGTTATATTTTTATAAATATAACGGATAGTGCTAAGGCATGAATAGAAGAGAGAAGTCCGCCCTCTTGTTTGCAATCATCCTAACTATGGCTATGGGGCTATTGGTGGATTCGCATTTCGGAAGCTCAGCTGTTGGAAAGAATCGCCTTGTTGTTGCCACAACAACGAGCACGGTCGATTCAGGGCTACTTTCGTATCTCAAGCCCTACTTCGATTCAAAATACAATCTTGATCTGACGTGGCTAAGGTTAGGGAGCGGGCAAGCAGTCGAAGTAGCCAGCAGGGGGGATGCGGACATTCTGCTGGTGCATGATCGTTCTAAGGAAGATTCATTTGTCGATGCTGGGAACGGTCTTCTCAGAATAACGGTGATGTACAACGATTTCGTTCTGATAGGGCCCGCTTCAGACCCCGCTGGGGCTATCGGTCAAAATGCGACCGTGGCAATGGCAAGGATCGCAACATCAAACAGCTCAAATAAGGCCGTCTTCATTTCGCGTGGCGATAATTCAGGCACTCACTCACTCGAGAAGAGGTTATGGTCGGAAGCTGGCATTGAGAATTATGT
Organism: Candidatus Methanomethylicia archaeon; assembly: GCA_024464205.1. Lineage (GTDB taxonomy): Archaea > Thermoproteota > Methanomethylicia > Methanomethylicales > Methanomethylicaceae > Methanomethylicus. Next base: position 822 of record JANHAI010000070.1, on the reverse strand, counting down.
GGGTGCCCAATGGTACCTATCAGCAGGAGCCGGGATGGCTGATGTGATAAGGATAGCCAACGAGATGGGCGGCTATACGATTGCGGACAGGGCTACTTACTTGGCATTGAAGTTAACGATGAAGGAAAATCTGGGGCTTGTGATCTTATGCGAAAAAGATCCGGCGCTCTTGAATCCATATGGCATCGTCCTACTCAATTCAACGCGATACCCAAACATACACTACGACTGGGCACTCGATTTCCTCTTATTCCTCGTCAGTGATGAGGGGCAGTCATTGATATCGAACTACACCATAGGGGGCGAGCGAGTTTTCTTCCCGATATATGGCCGTCCTGAAACGATCGGCTTGCCCTCAGAGGAGGCTGCAGTCTCCTACATAAATTACCTCCTTAGTGTAAAAGGGGTGCGTGACCGGTAGCATGTACGATCCTTCAGAGACGTCTGTAAACATTGATGGGTCAAATAATGCGGAGGCTTATTGATGAGCGGCTTCGAGATTATTGTGGATGGGTTATGGAGAGCATTTGAGATAATTCTCTCTGGCGATCCTGAGATAATGGGCATAACCATGCTATCGCTCAGGGTATCAATTACCGCAACACTGTTAGGTGCAATCGCTGGGATCCCTCTCGGCTACATAATAGCAACGAAGGAATTTATCGGCAAATCTTTCGTGGCTGCCATTATAAACACCTTCATGGGACTGCCTCCCGTTGCAGTGGGACTCGTTGTTTACCTCATGCTCTCGTCCTTTGGTCCGCTTGGCTTCTTGAGGCTACTATATACCCCTGAAGCCATGATAATTGCTCAGCTGATATT
>JANHAI010000069.1 GCA_024464205.1 Candidatus Methanomethylicia archaeon | reverse complement strand
ATATAGAAATAGCTAGTACGCCTGTCTCCCATGAACCCTACATAATCAGATGTGCCAGTAGCGACCTCAGAATCATTAGGAAGGAACTGCCTGATCGCGTCAGATTTTACTTTTCGCTTTGTCTCCCTCCTTATGTCCTCAAGGACCCCATATGCCTCCATTGAGCCGCCAATGTCTAGCTGATAGGTCTTTTCAACTTTGACACCTCTGCTGCTGATGAAGTCCAGCAGTCCCATGTGAAATACTGTGCCGCCTATCTGGCTCATAAGGTCGTCACCTACAAGAGGTATATTACGCTCTTCAAAGGATTGACCCCACCTGTTGTCAGAAGCAATGCTAGTCGGCGTGCAATTGACGAACCCGCATCCGCTCTGCAATGCCGCATCAGCATAGAATTCCGTAGCCTTTGTGCAGCCAGCGGGCAACAAGCAGACGAGTATCTCGCACCCTCTGTCCTTCAGGTAAGCGGGGACGTCGATGGGCAGAGATTCGTCTAGCTTGATAAGGTCTTTCAGGACGCCATCGGCACCATCCATAACTGGTCCTTTCTCAACCCTAACCCCTGTCGGGTTAACGTCGCATACCTTTTCAGCGACATTGGGTTCAGAAAAAATGGCTTCTGCCAGGTCTCTTCCAACCTTCCTTGAATCAATGTCGATTGCGCCCACCAACTCGATGTCCGCAGGCAAATAGCCGCCTACATCATAATGTAAAAGACCTTCAGACCTTTTTTCATGGTAAACAATACTTTGTAATAGAGCTGAGCAACAGTTCCCAACTCCAGCCACAACAACTTTGATCTTACCCAATCGACTCACCCTTGCATTTCATTAATTCAGGCTCATATATATTAAAACCGATTTTAACGCTCATAGCGCCAGTCGAGAACTGCAAATATGGAAAAGTATATATTCATTAAAAGTAACTGTTGAACAGAGATACGGTGATACTAAAGTCATGCCCACTCAGGATAACGAAACACGCCTCGTTTTGGAAAGGCTGGAAAAGGAGATAGCGACCATCAAATTGCTTCTCGAACAGATAATGGCGTCACAGCAGGAGTTGATTGACAAGAGCAAAGGAGCTTACCCTCCGAGCAGTTATGGCCAGACGGAGAGTGAGGGGGTCGTCGAGGATGGCTTGGATGTAGGCATATTGTTGAGGCTCCCAGATCACCTTAGGAAGACCATGCTTGCCCTTGCAAAGCTCATAGAGGGCCGGGCTGATGAAGTCGCCCAAATAACTGGACGCGCGAGGGCAATCGAAAGCGGTTATTTGAACCAGCTAATGAGGCTCGGCTATGTAAGGAAGATAAGAAGGAAGCACCAGATTTACTTTGCACTAAGCGAAGGTGATTGAGATGGGCAAGTTCATTACGATTCATTCATATAAGGGCGGTACAGGGAAGAGCTATCTTGCAGCCAATCTCGCAGTCATCTACGCTTTGCAAGGAAAGAAAGTTTGCCTGTTGGATATGGACTTTAGAGCCCCTACTCTGCAAATCGTATTCGAGCCGAAAAATGTGAAGCGGTACATCAACGACGTGTTGAATAGCATGGCAAATGTTGAAGATGGCCTAGTCGACTGCTCCAATAAGATTGAGGGGAAGGGCACACTTTTCGTTGGCTTTGCGGACTTCTCCTCAGAAGCGATCAGGGATATGATATCCAAAGGCAAGAAGTGGGAGGCAGAGGCATTACACAGGATATTGAGCATGAGGAAGGAGATCCTGGAACGGCTCAAATTCGATGTGTGCATCGCAGATACAAGCCCTGGAATTCAATACTCCTCAATTAATGCGGTTGTAGCTGCAGACGTAGCAGTAGTCGTTTCAACTCTTGATGATTCAGATATTGCAGGTACAAGCAAAATGATATCGGAGCTGTACGAAGTCTTCCAGAAGAAGACCGTCGTGATAATTAACAAAGCAATTGGCGGGATCGACTTCAAAGACATGGAGAAGGCAAAGATCGTTGATGAGCTTCAGAACAAATACAAAGAAGCGGTCATTGGGATACTACCTTGCTTCTGCGAAGTCGGCAGAGTAAAGAGAGCCCAGATATTCGCTTACAATTATCCAAAGCATCCGTTCACAGAGACGATGAGGGTAATTGCAGCTAAACTAGACCTCATTTAGAAAAAGAGTGTCAGATGAACGCTATCACTTGAACTTTTCCTTTATCTTTTTCGCTTGCTCCAAATAATCCTTGAGTTCTTTTCCATGCATGATCTTGTCAGGCAATGTTTCAGGGAGGAAGAGGGTCAGTATAACAGCGAAGAACAAGAAGATGCTGGTAGAAGGGAAAGTCTGATCGATCGACAAGTTGATCCCCGAAAGCGAGAGGAAATTCTTGAAGAATAGCGAGGCTATCGTTATGGAGAATGCGATTGATATGTATATCGGCCTTTCTCTTTCTCGAATGATGTCTCCCCATAATACCATGATGAAAAGGACAGATAGTATGCCCCAAGCGATTCCGTCGATGAACGTGTAGGCGATTATTCCACCACGGGTGACGCTAATAATCGCATACTCGATTCCCAAGTAAGCATAAGAGTATACCATCAATTTCTTTCGGCCATAATGGTCCATCAGCCAGCCTCCAAGGAGCATGGAGGCAAACCCCAGCGCGATAGACTGTAGCACGATCATGCTTAACGTCTCTTTAGGTAGCAGCTGAGACGCACTATTAGAGGCCAAGATGTCTACCAGTAAGAAGATCCCCCAAACAGCCAAGAAAGCTAATTTCGAAGACATGGCGAATGGCGCCATTAAAGCAGCGTCATCATTTGTAGCATCCTTTGGCTTTCTTAAGATCACCAATGCAGCATTGATCAATTTGATGGTGATTAAAACGATTGCTAATGAATAGGCCGAATTGATGAAGATTGACGTGGAGAAGACGAGCGCATAGACGAAGAAAATGAAAAGGCCAGCCGTGCTGCCGCGGTTCTCAAAAGTCGTGATCCCGATAATTTTTGAGATTATACCAGGAATCGCTAATGACGCTGAGAAGCCACCCAATATTGCGAATAAAACAGCTGAGACCATTCCATCCAGTGGTATGAAAATTATAGTGGCGAATAACGCACCAATCAAATTCCACAATAGATGGACTTTTTTCCTGAAGAATTGATCCAGAATGGCGCCAAGAATGAGGAAAAATATGGCTGAAAAGAACGAGACGTCAAGGATAAACAAAGTCAAATTCGGATCAATGGTTCTTCCGAGCAAAATATTGTAGTTGAAGAATTGATAAATATACACAATACTTAATGCGGAATAGAGAGTAAGATAAGCATCTGACCGCAGCCTGCCGTAGCTCTCTTTAAGCGATTCTTTAAGGTTGCTTAAGTTAGGCATCAACATTTAATTGAAAAAAGCACTTATATAAACATGATATTGTAAAGAGGTCAAAATATTATTGGTTTCAAACCGAAAGGCATTTATTTGTGCTAAGTGTATAATTGTTTGACTAAAGAACAGAACTTTAGTCAAATGGTGGTGCAAATGAAAAAATACTCCCCAACCCTCGTAAGATTTTGGCTACCGTTTGTTTAAGTTTTGAATAATGAGAGAAGCCTATCCGGGTTTCTTACATTATTCAATGCTGTTTTTGAATTGAGTATTAGAGACTCTATTTTCCTTTTCGTCTTCTCAAATCCCTCAGATTTTTCTATCAAGGACAGTATTTCAGTTATTTCTGAATTGGAACAGGACATGGAGCATGATTCGATTTTCTTCTTCAAAGCCGGGGATGAGAGGGCGTAAATCACAGGCAACGGGAGGCTCTCCTTTGTGATGCGAGAGAAGAGCTCTGCTTCGTCATTGAATGTATCCTCGATGTCGTCCCTCAATATTGCTATGCTGCCCAAGCAACGGCCGAATTTTCCCAAGGCATCTATCTCCTGAGGGGTCCCCCCTCCAATCATCGCGCCCACACGGGCATATGCCTCCACATCTGCAGCCTTCATGTTGACGATACGCAGGTATCTCGAAGGCCTCACATTTACGTTCCTCACTAGCTTAAGCTCTTCTACTTCTGCAGATCCCAGTTCGAAAAGACCGTCCTTCACCGCTTTTACTATCAGTCGTACCTTGTGGGGATCCATGCGTTCCGAAAGATCAACCAGCTTAGAAATGCCTTCGATGAGCAGTGCATCTCCCAAAATGAGGGTGACTTCTTCTCCGAATATGCCTAATGTCGTTTTTTTCTTTTTGTTTGTCCTAATGTACGACTGATCGACAATATCGTCATGCAGGTCAAAAGCGCCTCCAGAGAGGACGAGGCACTTTGCAGCAGGATAAACGAGTGATGGATCCCCTCCGACAGCTTCGCAACACAAGACCATGAGAGCGGATCTTGAATAGTCCTTCCATCTCTTTGCGAATCTCTTTAAAGCGCGGCTTGCTGTGGGGGAGGGTATCCGTGTGGAGAGCATCTCCTGGAATGCCGAATCGACTATGGGCTTGCCGAGGGAAACGATCATTTTCTGAATATCAGACACGGGAATCACTGTATTAGATTTGTTGAACCTTTTATTAAAGGTGAATAGGTCCCAAGAATCAGCAAAGATGAGTTTTACGCTTGTGCTGCATAAAGAAAGATGCGGTTTTGAATGAAAAAAGGTAGAAGAATACGCCTAATGTGATGAGCCCGATATACAGTGTAATGAAATTAAAAGTATTGAGAAGAGTAGAAAAAGTGCCCGACATGACCCCGCCAAGCGACAGAATGCTCCAGTATGAATTGAAGAACCAGTGGATCAGGATTGCGCTCTCAAACCCATATTTGATGCAGCAATATCCCAAGAGGAGACCGGCGAGGAAGGTGGTCGACAATTTCCCTACCTGCCAGGTGCCGGTTGTAAGGTGTGCGAGGGCGAAAGCGGTTGCCGACACCACAATAAGCGTTATCTTGAAAGCGAGAAATGGCTTGCCCAAAGAGAGGGATAAGCGCTCTTGGAACGAGCCAGGTTTGAATAGTGCAAGGATCGTGAGCATGGATCTTTTCTTAAGATTGAACTTGGATAATGCAGGGGAGGCGATAAACAAAAGGTAAACTGCGACAGGGAATGCAAGGGGCACTAGTCTGAAGCTGACTTCCTCAATAAGCGCAGCGTATGAGGTGAAGAGAACTCCCTGGAACGGGTCTGCAAAGGGGGTTTCGCCGATAGGTATCCCGATCTCCTGCAATACCAGATGGATGACTGTAAACGAGAAGAACGCTGCTGAAGTGAGGGCTGGCATGAAGAGCAGGAAGTTTGAGGTCGCCTTCTTGATCTCTCTCGAATGGACCAGGTCCTTAACAGAGAGGTCATAACGCCTGTTAGTCAGGGCAGTGATGATGAACGCAAGCGCAAAAATGATCGTCAAGAAAAAAAAGAATGTGCCGACGCTTATTGGGCCGCTTATCTTCAAGGCAGAAATGTAGAAGAGGTACAGGTTCAGTGAAAGGATGTTCTTCGAGCTGAACTCGAGGCCTTCAGGGGTTGAGAAAAACAGGAATAGGCCAAGGACCATTACAAAAGCGTAAGTGCAGACGATGAGAAAAGAAGTCGCAGGATACAAGTAGGCGAGGATGACCTCGATTGTTTTAAATGGGAAGTTTGTGTCGCCTTTGTCCTCTTTTGAGCCCATCAGGTATCAGATTCCTTAAAAATGAATCCTTCCGACGAGGACTCGGTTCCTGCTTACATCGGTCATGAATTCGACTCCACGAAGCTTTGGGAGCTTGAGCAGAAAGTCCCTTTCTGTCAGGATTCCTATGGGCTTCGAAGCAGACATAACGACGAGAGAGCCTACATTGTGCTTCCCCATGATCTTTACGGCATCACTGAGATCGGCATCTGGCGAGACCGTCTTAGGGTTTGGCGTCGTCAATTTCGAGATGTTGGCTTGCAAAATGTACTGGCAGAGGCCCTTGTTTATGACGTCGCCTATATACCCACTTGCCAAGAAGTTCATCACGTCCTTTACTGTCACGATCCCCCAGAGCTCGCCTTCATTGACAATCGGCAAACGCCTTATGTCATTCTTGATCATCGCGCGCATCGCGTCGAGCAGCGTCCCCTT
>JANHAI010000068.1 GCA_024464205.1 Candidatus Methanomethylicia archaeon | reverse complement strand
CTCGCTGTTATGATCTTCTTGCAATCGGGCTCTGCCGAGAACCTCTCGATTCCTTCCATTATGGCTGAGACTTGCGCCTCCTCCTCGGTGAACCCCTTGCCTGTGTAGACCGTGACAGCGCCTGTTGCTGCAGCCGGTCTAATCGATGTGAAGATCGGGATTCCTATCCTGTCGAGGCCTGTGATGTCTGCGACCCTTGTTATTCCAGCTCCGCTGCGCATAGCATTTGCTATTTTTAGGGTCTCATCTGGGGGGATTGCCCTGTGCGTTCCCGCAATATACCTCTTTGGTGATTTTGAAAGCTTCATGGAGAACCATAGCCTTCTTAGTTCTCATTTACCTTCTATGAGGTCTTTCATGCCAGAGACCATTACCGCCGCACCGACGCATCCGATCAGATTTGGCCTCTTAGGGACTATCATCTCCACGCTCAAAATGTCTGACATCGCCTTCACGAGCCCTTTTATGAGCGCAGTGGATCCGACTTGTATAATCGGATACCTGATGTCTATCTCTTGGAGCTGCTGCTCAAAGACCTGCTCAGCGACGCTGTGGCAAGCAGCTGCAGCAGCGTCCTCGGGCTTCGCTCCGCCAGCGAGCCCTGCAACAAGATCTTGGAGACCAAAGACGATGCAATAGGCGTTCATTGGGACCGTCTTGTGGTCACCGCGCATCGCCATCTCTCCAAATTCGTCAATCGGCACCCCAAGCCTCTTCGCGGTCGTCTCAAGGAACCTGCCAGAAGCGCCAGCGCAAGCGCCACCCACCGTGAAGCTGTCTGGTATGCTGTCGTAAAGGGTAATTGCCTTGTTATCCATGCCACCTATGTCAATGACAGTGGCATCCCCCTTCTGCTTATCTGAAAGGAATAGCGCCCCCTTTGAGCAGGTAGAGACCTCCTCCATGGATAGCTGAGCTCCATACTTCTCCTTGAGTATCATCCGGCCGTACCCTGTGACGCCTATCCCTTCAATCGCATCCTGGCTGATCTTTGCCTCCTTGAGCGCCATGTTAAGGGCAGCGACGCCCGTCTCGAGGACGCTGGTAGTGGGGAGCCAGCCAGTCCCTATGATTTCGTTGTCCTTCATTATAACTGCCTTCGTGGTCGTGGAACCAGAATCTATCCCCGCGGTCACGCCCTCCTGCTTCATTCGGGCGAAAAGCGGTTTCTTACCAATAATGTTCACAAGCGCCTCCATTCTAAGAAGAAGCGCTCCTGCCTTCATCCTCTCTGTGAATGAATACGTTACGACGGGGATCTTTGTCTGGCTCTGCAGATACCTCCTAATCACGCTCCTGACGAGTGCGCCCTCGGCGCACCTGAAGCAAGATGCTATGAATACGCCGTCCGCATCCACCCTCCCCTCCACTATGGCTTTGGCCCTTGCCATCATTACCCTCAAGCCAGCGCTCGCGACATGGAAACCAAGCTCATCCTCGACCACCTTTATTTCGGAAGCTTCGACCTCGGGAACGAATATCTGACCGCCCACGATCTTGGCAGCCTTCTCTATCTCCTGCTGGATGCCGCTATATTCTGTGCCGCATGAGATTTGTGCTATTCTGACCATTGAGCGCCACCATGTGAAGGGTTGTCCAGTTCTCCCTCACTCTATCAAAAGACTTGTTTAAATAATTCTTGCTCCGCTGCAGCTTCTACCTGATTCTTATCTCAACGATGTCTTTGTCGGCGATCTCGTGGTCTGCGCCGACCCTCTCACCCTTGAAATTGACCGAGGATCCCCAAACCCTTGCATACTTGAAATTTTTGTAAAGGTGCGAGTGGACAATTTTGGCTACATCGATGACCTTTGCCCCCCTCTTCATTATTATTGGCCTCACAGCAGGCTCGCCGCCAACCTCTTTTGTGTAAACCCTCACTATTCCCAGAGAATCGAATATGCGAGATCCAACTGCTTCTAGTCCAATCCTGGAAGTCGCAGAAACGCCAATAGCGTCCCAATGGAAGACCGCGTTAAAGAGTCTTGGACCCTCTGGGTAGCGGTCCACTTTGTTGATGACGGTCAGGCAGGGCTTGTACATCTTCGTCTGGTCGAGCGCCTCGATTATATCTTCGGAGCCAGCGTCGCCCCAGATCCTGACTATAGCATTCCTGACGCCCACGCCTTTCAGGATTTTATCGACCTCCTCGACTTTGCATGTCATTCTCCCAGTGCACGCTATCTGGATCCCTCCGCCGTTGGTCTTCTCGATCTCTATCTTGTTTTCCTTCTTCTCGATCGTTATGCCAGCCAGGCTGAGTTCCGAAGTGATCACATTGAACTGGTTGACAGGATCCGCCCCATCAAGCAATATCAAAATCCCGTCCGCATTCCTGGCCATGCTTAGGAGCTGGGTCCCCCATGACGATCCGCAATAGGCCCCCTCATAGACGGCTGGCGTATCGACCAATTGGAACTGAATGTCCTCGTAAGCCATCATCCCTGGAACCGGATCCTTGGTTGTAAAAGGGTGGCTTCCTATTTCTGTCTTGGCTTTAGTGAGGGCGGAGAGCAAAGCGCTCTTGCCAGAGCCAGTCATGCCCAATATGACGATCTGGGCGGCCCCCTCTTTTTTGATCGAAAAGCCACCGCCCCCGCTACTAGTTGCCCTCCTCTTTTTCTGCAGCTCGAGCTCTTCCTTGAGTTGAGCGAGCCTCCTCCTGAGGTAACCCCTCATCTTTTCATTGCCTTTGTGCTCTGGGATTGTAGAAATGAACTCCTGTAGGTACTTGATCTTGTCGGGAAGATTCTTTGCCTCTATGTATCGCCTCTCGGCAGCCCGAGCTTGTGGAGGGAGGTTAGCTGGCAAGTGCTACACCAATGCTTCAGAAGTCATTCTCACAAGCCCTCATAAAAAAGCATCTTCTTTCATTTCCTTTCCAGGTTGCTTACCATTCGAGAGATCCTGACGATGCGGTCAGCAAGCTTGGTCGCGCTCTCATCAAAGAAATACGCATTCGGCTCTATGCCAAAACCGCCAGAGTCTATGACCACGTCCAGCCAGCTGCCATCTTTCTTTAATGCCCCCTCCGTAAACTTAATGAGCTCGTCTTTCTCGCCTTCATACTTCGGATCCCTCGTGAGCATCTCGTATCGCAGATTCAGTTTCTTGATCACGCTCAACAGCGAATTATTGTGCTTTACGTTAATGGCAGATCTCATATTCGGGTTTATCTTCATGACCGCAAGAAGAAGCTTGGCGAGATGGCTAGAAACCCCAAACTCGGGATCCATGAGCGCCCTCACCTTTCCCCTTACCCTAACAAGCCTGCCTGGGATGCCTGCAACATCAGCTATCCCCTTGGCGTCCTTGAGTGCCATGACGATGTTTGAAAAGACCTCTGGCACGAGGTCGGTGAACTCGGGCGTGCTCTCAACTAAGGAGACGGCAGCCCTGAGATCCCCAAGAATCACCCTCCTGACGTCTGAGATGTCTGCAAGGCTCATATGGAGCTGCATGCAGATAGTGCATCTCTCCTCCTCAAGCTCAGCCACTTTTATCTTGTGGACGTGGCATATTGTCCCCCCCCTCCTCAGGCTGAGGCATATCTCGCAAATGTTGTTTATCAAATCAACATGGGTCAACCTCTTCATTGCGATCTCATTAGTCAGACCCTTGGCTATGCCCCTCAGCTCCTCTATGTTGAAAGGGGGGAGGGCTGTCGATTCCACATCTTGGGTTAAATAGCCACTTACCGCAGCCTGCGTAACGCCAAGCCTCTTCGCGATCTTAGTCTGGGTCCATCCATAGTTCTCAGCCAAATCCTTCGCCACAAGAGTGCGCAATGCCGGCAATAATGCCCTGACCGTAATTTCGCAAGGCGGATTCACTCGAAATCCTCCATAACACGCTTATTATAAATATTATATTAGTTATTTATAAAACCTGTCTTATATAAAAAGGGTGAGGGAACTGTCGTGTTTTCACATGGATCCCGTATCCCGAAAGCTCTCACGATAGCCGGTTCCGATTCGGGTGGAGGCGCTGGCATCGAGGCTGACCTGAAGACATTTTCGGCTCTTGGCGTCCATGGGCTTGTGGCACTGACTGCGGTCACTGCCCAGAATACCATGGGCGTCTCTGCGACACATCCTATCCCGCCTGAGATAGTGTCCAGCCAGATCGAAGCGGTCGTCTCAGACATTGGCGTGGACGTTGCGAAGACAGGTATGTTGTATTCATCCCGGATAATAGAGGAGGTCGCAAAGAGCGCGGAGAAGAACAAGCTGAGGTTAGTCGTCGACCCCGTGATGGTATCGAAAGCAGGATCGCCTCTCCTCCAACCCGATGCAGTCGAAACCTTCAAATCACTAATCATGCCATTGGCAGAGGTCCTCACTCCAAACTTGGACGAGGCGTTCGCAATCACCGGAATCAAAGTAAATGATCTGGAGAGCTCAATCGCCGCCGGCAACCGAATGCTCGAGATGGGCGCACAGAACGTAGTCGTCAAAGGCGGGCACCTAGAGGGGGATCCCATAGACGTCCTCTTCCAAAAAGGGAAGCCCCCAAAAAAATATGGGGGAAAAAGGCTCCCTTGCAAAGCGACCCACGGGACAGGGTGCACGTTCTCAGCAGCGATTGCAGCACACCTCGCAAAGGGCTATTCGATTGAGCAATCAGTGTCCTTATCCAAAGCTTTCGTAGAGGCTGCCATTCTTTACGGCTATAATATTGGGAAGGGCGTCGGCCCAGTGAACCCGCTTGGTACTTTGCAGATCGACGCAGCGCGCTATTCTGTTATAGAGAGGATGAACGACGCCATATACCTCTTGGAGCGAACAGATTCCCTCCACTCCATGTCGCCTGAATGCCAAATTAACTTGGGGATGGCGCTCCCCGCCTACTTTATAAGAGATATCGATGATGTATGCGCAATACCGGGCAGGATATTCAATGTGGCAGGGAAGCTAAAAGCAGCAGCCTGCCCTGCTTTCGGTGCCTCCAAGCACGTCGCAAAGGTCATACTATCAGCGATGGCTTTTGACGAAAGCGTACGATCTTGCATGAATATAAAGTTCTCGAATGAGATATTGGAGGCATGCAGGGAAGCTGGTCTCACCACCTCATCCTATGACCGGCAGCTGGAACCCCCAAACGTGAAATTGAAGGAAGGCGAATCGATTCCTTGGGGCGTTAGGGAAGCCATCCTCTCTTTCGGAAAAGTCCCCGACATAATCTACCACGAGGGGGATGTCGGGAAGGAACCGATGATAAACATATTAGGCAAGGATGCTGTCGAGGTAGTTGCGAAAGCTATTAGGATAGGGCGGGTCCTCGATTCCAAGGCTAACAAGCCCGCTCAATAAAGCCTTGGTATGCCCACTTTAATTCCGTCAAGCAGCCCTGCGCTCACGCCGTCAATGAACGAATTCAGCCTGCTCAAAGGGACTACCGTTACGCCGTTGCTGAACGCTATGCCCTCTTCATGGAGGGTTATTATAATAGGGATCAGAATTGCCTTTTCATGATCAGCTATCCCCAAGATTTTGAACTCCTGCAGCTTCGAGCCAAATTCCAGAGCCCGCCTCATCTGCGCCTCAGCAGCCTTTTTAAGTGCCGATCCTTTGCCTGCCCTAAGGCTCCAATGTTTGCAATCCGCCAGTATTATCCTTGGCATTGATATGGCGACGATATCGACTTCGTATCTTTTTTTCTTTGAGGAGAACCTAAAATTCCTGAATTCCCTATAACCATTTTCCGAGAAGATCTGTGAAGAGACGCCCTCGAAAGCCCTCCAGTCGAGCCCTTTCGCAGCGTCTTCGAGGGAAACCCCCCTCCTTAGTAGCGCCAACACGTTCTCGAGCGCATCATCCATGTGTGGCCCACGCTAATCAATCAGTGATCTTGGCTATTGGAGGGGCGCTCAGTTTGTGGCGGTTCCGCTCGATCCTTTCAACCAAGCTAATTACGTCTTTCTGGCTCCCTTCACCTAACGCCTTCACTACCTCATCAACCGATAGCCTGAGGTCGCAGATCGCATACAGTATTGCGTCTATCCTGCTATACGGCATCCCAAGCTCCTCCTCAGCCAATTGATCTCGCCACAGGCGTGGGCTGCTCCTCTTATTCACTATCTTCGGCGGCA
>JANHAI010000067.1 GCA_024464205.1 Candidatus Methanomethylicia archaeon | reverse complement strand
CCCTGTAGGGCGAATAGACTTTCTAGCATCAGATAAAAAAACAAAAGACTTCGTTGTAATTGAATTAAAAATTGGAAAACCTGGTGATAGTGCTATTGGACAACTATTAAGATATGTAGGTTATGTAAATGAAAATCTAGCTAAGAATAAAAAAGCCAATGTTCGCGGAATCTTGCTCGCACAAGATATTGATAAACGAGTCAATTATGCTTTAACTCAAACACCTCATATTCAATTTATCAAATATACTTTAAACATTAAATTAGACGATGTGCCTATCAAAAAAACAAACCATGATTGATCACTAGTAATTATAGTTAGTAATCAACAAGTAGCCATCATAGAAGTCAATCAATAGTCATTAGGTCTGGGGAATATTTTTTATTACCCGATCAATCCAAGCTCCTCCCTCAGCCGCTCCAGCTTCCTTTCCTTGACCAGAGCCAGGACCGCCTTCACGCTCGAGCACTCCGCAGCCGTCGCGCATTATCAACTCTCACCGACCAAAAATATCTTGAGCCTCCCTAACTTGTGCCATAACAGATTGTTTTAATCCTGTTTTTGATTTGGCATGATCATTGAACTTGAATCATAGGCGCCTCTTTATCAAGATCATTGTAATATACTAATTAGCCAAAGCGAGAAAAAAACGATTTATTCAATGAGCGTAAGAGGATATAATGTTAAAGAGAGCCCAGAAAGTAATCGAAGGAGGGGAGGCATGGTTTGCCAACTTTGATAGAGCTCCCAGAATACAATTTCCAGGCATTTCTCAAGGACCCCGTGGGGGGAGAGGCGCCCGCCGCTTTCTCTGAGGAGGAGGCTGCAAAGGTTCACGCCTTCCACAGGCAGCTCCCGGGCTATGAGCCGACGCCGCTGGTCTGGCTGAAGGGGCTTGCGGCGAGTTGGGGTCTTGGGGGCATCTTTGTCAAGGACGAATCATGCCGCTTCGGTCTCAAGGCGTTCAAGGCGCTCGGCGGGAGTTACGCCGTGGCCAGACTCGTCAGCAAGAAGATCGGCCTGAGCCTTGAGAAAACAGGATACAGGTATCTCGTCAGCGACGAGGGGCGCAGGAAGATCGGCAGGATGAAATTCACGACGGCTACCGACGGCAACCATGGCCGAGGGATAGCATGGGCAGCCCAGCAGCTCGGGCAGGAGGCGATCGTCTACATGCCGAAGGGGGCGGCGCCCTCGCGGGTGCAAAACATCCGATCCCACGGAGCCGAGGTGGTCGTGACGGATCTCAATTACGACGACACCGTGCGCCTCGCCCGCAGGAACGCGGAGGAGAACGGATGGCACATCGTCCAAGACACCGCGTGGGAAGGGTATGAGGAGATCCCGATCTGGATAATGCAGGGCTACATGACCCTGGCGAAGGAGGCGCTTGACCAGATGGCAGATCTCGGGGAGACCCCGACGCACGTTTTCGTGCAGGCAGGCGTCGGGGCCTTGGCTGGGGGCGTAATCGGCTACATCGCAAACAGGCTCCGCGGCAGGCTGCCCAAGTTCATAATAATGGAGCCTAACAACGCAGCGTGCATATTCGCTTCTGCCGTAGCTGGTGACGGGAAGCCGCACTCTGTGACGGGCGACCTCGACACGATAATGGTCGGACTGGCGTGCGGCGAGCCCAATCCTTTAAGCTGGGGGATACTGAGGGACTTCCCCTGCTGCTACGTCCGCTGCGACGACTATGTCGCTGCGAACGGCATCCGGATACTTGCCAATCCGTTGCCGGGCGACCGCTTCATCGAGGCCGGCGAGTCAGGCTCGGTGGGCGTGGGCCTGCTGGAGCTCCTTGCCAACCACAATGCCTTTGGAGGGATCAAAGAGGCGTTGGGGATAGGGCCAGATTCGAGGATCCTGCTCTTAAATACCGAGGGGGCAACTGATCCGGTCAACTACAGAGAGATATTGTGGTACGGGAAATACCCGGGGCCCCTGCCGCCAGATGGCAGGGCAGCGAAGGGCTAGTGTTTTTTTGGAACAGCCGGCTGGCCTGGCTCGGGTTGCAGCTCATACCCATACCCGCTTGCCTTGGGGGGACTGCCACAGTCTGAAGCCGCCGAATGGCTACCGTTAGAGTTCTCGATGGCATTGTCCCTCAGTCGGTTGGTCCGCGAAAGGGGTTTGCTCTGTTTTTGTTGGAAGGATTTTTACAGAGATGAGACCAAATTATTACGGGGATCACCATGGAGGTCGACGAGTGCAGGGATTGGAGGGAGCTTGCAGTCTTCATGAAGGAAGCTTACTCAGCGGCAGGCCCTGGCGCGCTGGGTTTTGCAGGGGCTTCGGACGCGATCATCGAGGAGCTTTCGTCTGAAGAAGCGATAAGGAAGATACTGAAGAGGGAGAGGGTCTACCTTGCGAAAGAGGGCGGCAAGGTCGTGGGCTTTGCGTCTTGGCGGGTGGTCACTGGCGATCTAACGGAGCTTTCCGGCGTAATAGTCCTCGAGGGCTACAAGGGCAGGGGGATCGGGAGCGCCCTCGTAGAGAGGGCTCTAAGCGACGCCAAGAGGGCCGGCTACGCTAAGATGGGGGTCAAGACTGAGGAGTGGAACGCCCCGGCGATCGCTTTCTACAAGAGGTGGGGGTTTGCCCCAATAAGATCTGTAGAAGAGGACGCAGGCAAAGAGAGGATAAAATGCCTTTACCTCGAACGGCAGCTGGGGTGAAATTGGCCTCGCCCTCCAGAGTCTCGACCGCCCCCCTCCGGACGGTGTTAAAAGGCACGCCCGCCTAGTGATCTCTGTTGCTTGAAGGGAGGCGAAGATCATTGGATGGGGCGATAAGGTGGCTTCTCGAGGGCGATCCTTGGGTTGAGTACAGGACTCGAGTGGATTTGCTAGGTCAGGCCGAAGGGGATCCTGAAGTGGCGAAAGCGAGGCTGGGCATGGTCAGAGACGGTAAGATGTCGCTCCTCCTTGAGGATCTGAGGGGGTGGCCCGGAGCGGTCCTAAGCAGCCACAAGAGCGCGGGCCAGCTCTACCACAAGATGGCTTTCGTCGCGGACGTCGGCTTCAGGAGGGGCGATCCCCGCATCGAAGAGATCTCGGGCAAAGTGTTCAGCCATGCCTCTGACGAAGGCCCCTTCCAATTGCCGATCAACATCCCGGAGCACTTCGGAGGGTCCGGGAGGGACGCTTGGGGATGGGCACTCTGCGACGCGCCAACCGTCATTTATGCGCTTGCCAAGTTCGGTTACGGCAATGACGATCGGGTCAGGAAGGCGGCGAAATTCCTGGCAGGCTTAGCCCGTGACAACGGCTGGCCATGCGCAGTCTCAAAGGAGCTGGGCAAGTTCAGAGGGCCTGGCAGGAAAGAGGACCCGTGCCCTTACGCCACGCTCATTATGATGAAGATGATGCTCCAGTTTGAGGAGTGGAAGGGATCCGAGGCGGTGCATGCAGGTGCCGAAGCGATGCTGGGCTTGTGGGAGAGGAGCAGGGAGGCGCACCCGTACATGTTCTACATGGGAACTGATTTCCGGAAGCTTAAGGCGCCCTTCATCTGGTACGACATCATGCACGTCTTGGACGCCTTGTCCCAATGCAGCTGGCTTGGGGGAGACCCAAGGCTGCTGGAGATGGCCCGTATAGTGAAGGGGAAGGCAGACGGTGAGGGGAAGTTCACGCCCGAATCTGAATGGAAGGCCTGGAAAGGGTGGGACTTCGGTCAGAAGAAGGAGCCGTCGAGGTGGCTGACGCTTCTAGCCTTGAGGATCTTGCGGAGGATCGGATAGATCGCGGCGGTGGCGGATACAGCAAGTTCAGGCAAATTGAGTGCCCGATGGCGCGGAAGCGGACCGCGGTCGGAGGCCCCTCTCCCCCAGTTCACAGCCACGGAGTTGCTTCACCTGGAGCTGATGGGAACTTAGGCAGCGGATCGCCATAGCTTTCCTTAAAGAGAGACACTAGGGCAAAAGTATAGTCAGCTTGACCCTTCGTCAGTGATGGCGGTTCCGATGGTGGCGCAGCTGATTTCTAGCCGAAAGTGATCAATGATATGACCGGCGCGCTGCGCTGATGGTGTCCAGGATTGGCGATCGGATCGATAGTCTCCCCAGCATCGGCTGGGCGGCTGAAGCCTCATTTTGTAAGGGCGTCGGCGCTGAGGCGGGAGGCGGCCCCATTGACTACAGGATATGCCGATCTCGACGGCCTGATCGGGGAGATGGAAGGGGGGCTATTCTACCTCTTCTGCGGCGAGGGCGACCTTCGGTTCGTCGACGGCCTCGTCCACAGGATCATAGTAAGGGCATGCCGCAGCGGGAGGGTGGCGTACATGAACAGCACCGACTACTATAGGGGGAAGACCCTGATCAGCGCCGACAGGCTGGCGCAATGCGCGAAGGCGGAGGGGATCGAGCCATCCCTCGTCCTTGAGAGGACGTACACGGCCGCGGCGTACAGCGACCTCAGGCAGCCGAGGGCGGCTGCGGCGCTCGAGGAGAGGATGAGGCGGGACGGCTCCACCGTCCTTCTGGTCGCGCATGCGATGCCGGTCTTCTACGAGGCGGCGGATGGCAGGGGGGTTGCGCGCGAAGCGCTCAACAGATCGATATCGGCGCTCTGGCGGGCAGCCGCCGAGATGGGCGTGGTGATGGTTGCCACGGCTGCGGTCTCTGGGGCGCGGAGGCCGTCAACAAGCTCACTCATGGCAGACCTTGCAAGCGTTATCGTCGCTTTCCGCGCCGGGGACAACGGCAGGTTCCCGGATGGCGCATGCGCCACTTTGCTTAAGCACCCTGCGAGGGGGACGCCGGCTGCAGCGCATATCTTTGGTGGGGGTGAATTTTGGGTGGGGAGGATAACGCCGCCGTTCAGGCAGAACTACCAGCAGCTTCTGGAGAGGCTCCGCGGGGGCTACGCGGGCATGCTCAGGGATCCCGCAGACAGGGAGGGCTTTGACCTCCTCCTGAAGGAGGCGTGGGACAGGGAGCACGCAGCCATGTCCAACTCCGAGATACCGCTCGTCCTAGACGCGCTCAACCTGACTGCGAACGTCCACAACAAGGGCGAGATCCAGCGCCTCAAGGAGGGTCTCGCGGAGAGGGATCGGAGGATCGAGGAGCTGGAGCGGCGCCTCAAGAAGGTCGAGTTGGGGCTTGGCGCGGCGGAGGCGGAGCGGGGGTAAGTAAAAGGGGGCGCGCATTGACAGGTTGGTGGGTCGCTATGGGGCGGGTTGCCGGCTGGCTCTTCGACGCCTACGTGCAGGGAGGGGAGGCAGTGATCTGGATAAAGGCGGAGGACGGGAGGGCGATCAGGCTGAGGGACTCGTACAGCCCCTTCTTCCATGTGGAGCCGAGGGGCCCTGCTGCCGAGGACGAGATCATGTACAGGCTGGCGGAGTGCCCGGACGTGAAGGCGGTCCGGATCGAGGTGAAGAAGACGTCGCTGGTCGATCCCAAGCCGAAGAGGCTGGTGAGGGTCGAGACCTGTGGGACCGGGCCTTTCAGGGGCCTGGTGAAGGCGCTGGAGCGGCACCCGATGGTCGCAGCCGTATACAACGCCAGCCTTAGGCACATACAGCGGTACCTCTTCACGAGGCTCAAGGTAGAGCCGACGAGCAGGGTATCGGCAGAGTTCGATGGTGAATGGATCTCGAAGGTGGAGAGGATCGACGACTCGGGGGCGATCGAGCCGCCGCCCTTCACAGTTCTCCGCTTCACCGTACATTACGACTGCACGGCGCGCGGGAGGGCGATAAAAGGCATCCGCGCATCCTTCGGGGGCGAGGAGGAGGCGTTCACGGGTTCCACGGCAGGCGCAGCAGAGGCTTTCATGGCATACCTCAGGGAGAAGGACCCCGATCTCCTCGTCTCTCCAAAGTGCGACGGCGTGGCTTACCCTCTCCTCAAGGAGGCCCTCGAGAAGGATGGCTGCGCCTTCTTGCCAGGAAGGTGCGAAGACAGGGAGCAGATCAGGCGCCAAGGATCAGCCGCGGGGAGGGTATTCCTCGGGGGCACCGCCTATGGCTTCAGCCTCGACGATCGGGGCGTGGCGGGCCTGGCAGAGAGGGCGCGCTTCTCCTTCCTCCCGATGGGGCTGGCGACGCGCTGGCTCAGCAACAGGAGCATAGATTCCAGGAATTGCTTCGAGCTCATCCAGAGGGGCTACGCGA
>JANHAI010000066.1 GCA_024464205.1 Candidatus Methanomethylicia archaeon | reverse complement strand
TGCCAGATCAGACGAGATTGGAGCGCCGATTGCGATCACTGTTGATTATGAGACCCTCAGGGAAAATACCGTGACTATCAGGGATAGGGATACGTGGGAACAATCAAGGATCTCTGTTGATTCCATTGTTTCATTCTTGTCTGATTATTACAAAATCCGTTAGCCTTAAAAAAAGAGGATATCAATTCATAGTTGGTGGTAACGTGTCACAACGACCTCCCGAAAAAAGGCTCAGATTGCGGAGGAAGGAAGATGCCGACAAAGGGGTCGGTAAGCTTAATGCCTCCACGATGAAATTCCTTGCCATAAATGACAGGATAGAGATAGTTGTTGCCGGAAAGAAAAAAATGGAATTGAATGCCCTCTCAATGCCAGACATCCCTGAGAATGAGGTTTGGATAAATGCCGACGAGATGAAGGCATTAGGGCTTTCAGACAACTCGATTGCTACTGTGAGGCGCGTCTTTAAATAAGGTAATGACGGAATCATTGGATGGATTTTCATTTTTTCATTTTGATGTAGTCTGCCGCATTTATGCCGGCAACAGCTCCTTGACCTACTGCCACAACGACTTGGTGACTCTTACCGGTGCAATCCCCTGCAGCATACACCCCTTTCACATTCGTCTCCATGTTCTCATTTACCACAACATAGTCTCTCGGATCGATCTGGATCCCTGCCTTCTTCAATAGATCAACCGTCGGGACGGATCCAATCACAACAAATATGCCATCAACCTTGATATCTTCTATTCCTCCATCCATTTTTTTTACCCGGAGACCCTCGACCTTGTTCTCACCCAATATCTCAAGAACTGTGATGCCCCTCATCGGGGTTATCCCGTTTTCGAGTATCTTTTTCATGTAGGCCTCATCGACAGTAATTTTCTCGGTGTTCGGGAGCCAGATCACGTCTTTCGTCAGGTTCGAGAGGTAAAGGACATCGCTCGCTGCCTCATTCCCCCCTCCTAAAACTGCGACGCGCCTATTCTTGAAAAAGAAACCATCGCAAGATGCGCAGTATGAAACTCCCCTTCCGAAAAGCCTCTCTTCGCCAGGCACCCTCAACTTTTTCGTTTTAAGCCCCACTGTGATTATCATTGCGCTGCATTCGTATGTGCCCTGCGGTGTTGCTATCCTCATCGAATTGGCGTCAAGCTGTATTTCCCTGGCCCCCTCGCCGGCCTTTATGACGCCCCCAAACTTCTCGACTTGCTTTGAAAACCTATCTATCAAGTCAATGCCAGTTATCCCTTCTGGGAAGCCAGGATAGTTCTCAATGAGGTGTGCATAGGAAGCCCTGCCGCCGACAACGCCCTCTTCAAACACTATGGTCTTCAGCCCTCTCCTGGAGGTGTATATTGCTGCTGCTAATCCGGCTGGTCCCGCTCCAATTATCGCAACATCGCATCTTTCCATCTTTAGTGCCACCATCGATTTCTCTATCGCCTACTCGCTTAAATTGTTTTCAAAAGCAGTAGGGGTACTGATAAGAGTTTTGAAAATATGCTTGCCATAAATGTGATCTGCAGCAGAATCCATGAAACTATGCTTTCAATGTATGACTGTTCATGATTGCCAAATCTTTATAAAAGACCTCTGTTCTTTTAAGCGCGAGTTTTGAGGGTGCAAAAAAGTGGATCTGGCAAGAGACGAAACAAGCGAGATTGAGAATAAGGCTTACAGAAAATCAATGGACCTCCTCTCAGATCACGTGAGGAAAGTGCAGGATGCTGTTAGGGAACTCGTCATCTCTTTTGACGATTACTTGTCAGGGAACACCAAGAATCTAAAGGGCAAATATGAGCGCATCTCTCGTCTCGAGGAAGAAGCTGACCTCCTGAAGATGGAGCTGATCGATCAGTTGACCAAGGCCGCGCCTGGCATGCTCTACAGGGAGGATTTCCTCAGACTCACAGTAAATGTCGACGAAATCGCAGAACTTGCACAGTCCACTGCGCGCCTCTTGGACAGGTTGGCCGAAAATCAATGGATCCCGGACGGATCAATAGCTCAGAAAATGAGGCAGATGAGCTCAGAGGTGCTAACGACTTTTGAGAAGCTGAGGGACGCTGTAATCTCGCTACTCCTCAACCCCAAGAGGGCCATCCAGCTCGTTGTTGAAGTCCATGCAGCCGAAGCGGTGGTCGACATAACATACCAGGATCTGGACTTCATGGTCCTCATGGAGGTCAAGCAGTACGAGCGGCTCTTGGTCTTCAGAGATCTGCTGTCGCTATTGGAGTACATGACTGATATTATGGAAGATGCATCAAACGACGTAAGGGTATTGGCCTTGCATCGGGTTTAATAGGGCTGCTTTCACTTTTTGTCGCCTTCATCTTTTTCCATTCCTCATTAGTGAGCTGACGCCTTGGTACGACGCCACCAAGGCGCTGAGGATAAGCTCGAACCAAAAAAGTACAAGCCTCGTTAGGATCGTCGCAGAAGCGGCGATATTTGCTGGGATGCCGAAGCTGAGGAAGAAGGCGGTCATAGAAACTTCCATGACGCCCATCAAGCCCGGTATTCCTATGGGTACCATCTGAATCATGCTCACAAATATTGAAACCGTCAGCACGAGCCAGTATGACACTTCGTAATTAAGGGAATAGAACATGAGGTATGGAATAAGGGCGATTATAAACCATCTCAGGGTCAATATAGTTGATGAGCCCATCAGCCGTACTCTACTAATACCAATAATTGCGCCATGGAAAGAATCGAACCCAGCCTCCAGCCTCCCGTACATCTTCTCAGGCTCATAAGAACGCCTAAAGATCCTCACGAAACCTGCAGTCCGGAAAACAAAACCCCTCAATATGCCCTTGAAGCGCTTGACGTTGTTTATAGCAAAAGCCCCCAAAACGCCAAGGCCAATGTCAACGCCACCGATCGCTACAAAGAGGTAGAGCGCTGAGATCTGCATCGACTGCGTTGCGATAAGCAATATTAGGCTGAACCCCAAAACCCCGCCAAATGTGATCCCAAGCAGCAACCTATGCAAAAGCACGCTTGCTGTGACCTGGCCCGCATTGAGGTTTGCCTTTTTCATGGTCAAATTGATCCTAAGCAGCTCACCGGAGATCGAAGCTGTCGGTATCATCAAGTCGCCAAATATGCTCACGAGGACGATCTTCACGCAATTCTTGAAATCCAAGCCAGGCTTATCCAATAAAAATTGCCAGCTCAGTGCGAAAAGGCCTATGCAAACCAGATCGATTAAGACAGCAGCTGTTGCAAGCCTCCAATCGAGTGAGGCTATGACATCCACGATCTGCCAAAAGCCGACGAAGTATAGGTATAGTACAAAAATAACTGCCCCTAATGCCAGCATGAGGTTCGTTAGGTTAATGGGGTATCTGGAGCTCAAGTCATCTCACACGTTCCAATAAGCTTTTCAATATGGGCAGTTTTTATTTTCTTAATAAAAAGTCACCTTTTATAATTTGGGGCTTTCTGATGGAGCAAATCTTAATAGAAGCCATTCTTGTGGGCTCAAGGGTGCTAGTGCTCTCGAAGCAAAAAGGCGCCACGCTCTATCAGTCGGGCTTCTATGGCAAACCAGTAAACGTCCACAAGCCGAAGGATTCTAAAGAGATCGATGCTTATCTTGAACTCTCCCTCTTCGAAGCACTCTATCTCTTGGACTTGGGGAGGCTCAAGATAAAGCAAGATGGCAACGAGTTGGATAGGCCGGCCTTCCTTGATGTGGCAAGAGAATCTTTCAGGCTTTTCAATGAATTGTATTTGGTCTATAAGGACTTGAGGGGAAAAGGCTACATCGTCCGTCCTGCAATGAAATTTGGTGCTGATTTTGCTGTTTATCAGTATGGTCCAGGCATCGACCATGCCCCTTTTATAATACACGTTGTTCCAAATTCTGCAGAGGTTGACCCTATCGAGATTGTGAGGGCCGGTCGCCTGTCCCATACGGTCAGGAAAAAATTCGTACTGGCTACGTTTGATGAATCTGAAAAAAAGGTAATTTATTACATGTTCATGTGGTGGAAAGCTTAGCTCGTTTAGTTCAGTATCTGGTCCCGTTGGAGGGATCTAATGCATATTCCATGAACATGCCCCTCAACTTTAGCGTCGTTTTGCCGGGTTTGCCATCACCTATCGTCCTTCCATTCACCATCGTGACAGGTATTATCTCTGCTGCCGTACCAGTGAAGAACACCTCGTCCGCGTTGAAAACCTCGGACGCTGACATGGGCCTGACCTCCACTGGAATTCCCGCTCTGCTCGCCACCTCAATCACGGCTTGCTGCGTTATCCCTGCCAAAGCACCAGTGTATGTTGGTGGCGTGATCAACCTGCCTCGCTTAACGATGAAGACGTTCTCGGCAGTCCCTTCGCAGACATATCCCTGGTGGTTCAAGAATATCGCTTCGTCAACGCCAAAGTTATTCGCCTCGATTTTCGCGAGTATGCTGTTTAGATAGTTCATCGATTTTACTTCGTGTGAAGTGCCGTCAATAGGGTCTCTCCTGACCCAAGTGATCAGGGTCTTTATTCCCCTCTCCACCGTCTCTTTTGCCATCAAGGATATGGTCCCAGCTATTATTATGACGCTCGATTTGGGGCATTTGCGGGGGTCGAGACCCAGGTCTCCGACTCCTCTCGTCACTATCAGCCTGATGTAAGCATCCCTCAGGCCATTCGCCTTCAGAGTACTTATGATGGCCTCCCTCATCTGATCTCTCGTGAGGGGCACCTCAAGCATCAGGGTTTTAGCTGATGCATAGAGCCTCTCAAGGTGCTCATCAAGTTTGAAAATCACGCTGTTGTAGGCCCTTATGCCCTCAAATACGCCGTCGCCATAAAGGAAGCCATGATCGAAGACCGAAACATGCGCCTCTGATTTAGGCAGAAGCTTCCCATCAATATATATCATCTGTTCAGCCAATGATATCCCCCTGGTATCTCTCATAATATCGAGCAATCCGCATAAAAGTCTTTGTCTCCATTCAACAAAAAGGGGTGCAGATCATAATAAATAATTTAAGGAAAAAAGGTATATTATCTCAATAAATGCTGAATAAACTCTTCATTTG
Source organism: Candidatus Methanomethylicia archaeon (assembly GCA_024464205.1). Classification (GTDB taxonomy): domain Archaea; phylum Thermoproteota; class Methanomethylicia; order Methanomethylicales; family Methanomethylicaceae; genus Methanomethylicus. The sequence continues at coordinate 1,212 of JANHAI010000066.1, read as the reverse complement.
TACACTTTTGAAAATAATTAAGCTTGGAAACATTTAAAAAGTCATCAAAAGATAATATTCCGGGGGTATACATGTCTCAGAAACCAGAGATGACGCCCTATGAAAGACTGATGGCGGCTTTTGAGCGGAGAAAGCCGGACAGAGTTCCCGTCACTCCATTCGTGAGAGAATGGTGCGTAAGGCAAGCAGGATACAAATTTTCAGAAGTAATGACAAACACGGAGAAGTACGTTTACTCGCAGCTCTATTCCATCCGCAAATTCGGATATGACATGGTCTTGGATCTACTTGCAGTCCATGCCGAGTCGGAGGCAATGGGCAGCAAATTGAAGATACCTTTGGATTCGCCTCCCTCTGTAGATGTTCCTGCGGTACGTGATTTTGCAACAGACCTGCCAAAACTTAGGGTACCTCATCCAAGAAAGGACGGGCGCCTCCCAATAATACTGGAAGGAACCAGAAGGCTCAAAGAGGCCGTCGGCGGCGTAATCCCAGTCATGGGGTACGTCCAGGCTTGTTGGCGCCACACATGCATGATGCGCGGGACAGAGCGCGCCCTCTTGGACATGAAGAAGAACCCTGAACAGATCAAGGAGCTTCTTGATATAGCCACCGACAGCTGCATCGTTTATGGCGAGGCAGTGGTAGAGGCCGGCGCTGACCTTATTTGGGTATCCGATCCTACGTCTTCAGGCGACATGATCTCGAAAAAAGCCTTCGAGGAGTTCGTATTGCCCTTCCTGACGAGACAAATCAAGTCTTACAAGAGAATGGGCACCAAGGTATTCTTGCACATCTGTGGCAACGTAAATGACAGGCTGGAAGCAATGGCGAGCACAGGCTGCGACGCAATAAGCGTAGACGAGAAGGTCGACCTCGCTAGAGCAAAGTCGCTTGTGGGTGGCAAAGTCTGCCTAATGGGGAATGTCAGTCCAGGTGTTACCCTGCTCTCAAAGACGCCAAAGGAAGTTGAAGAGGAAAGCAGAGTGGCGATCGAAAAAGCTATGGCTGGAGGAGGGTTCGTCCTAGCTCCAGGATGCATCGTACCAGCTGCAGTTCCTCCCGAGAATATTGCCGCAATGGTGTCTGCTGCACAGAAATATGGTGTATATTGAGGAGTGTGATGGATATTCCAGAAAAAAATGAAATCCTACAAAACCTTAGTAAATGCGTAGTTGATGGCGATGAGGACGGCGCAAAGCGCTGGGCGGA
>JANHAI010000065.1 GCA_024464205.1 Candidatus Methanomethylicia archaeon | reverse complement strand
TGAAGGCATTAACCCAGATCATCCAGCCTACATGGAATTGCCCTGACGGCTCGAAGCCCAGGTAGCCTTTAGGCGAAGGGTTTGTCGAGAAGATTTCCTCTGCGTCTTCCCTTGTGATTATCTCGACTGCATTCCTCGTGATCAGATCCACTTTGTTTTTCGCGTCCATTTCCATAAACCCTCATGTTCGATATCGGCAGGCCCCGTGTTGCCTGGCGCTAACACCAAGCCTCATGGAGGGACGTTGCATCCCACTCAGGCGGGCTCTCTACGCCAGGCATTGTCCGGAAGCCTGCCATTGAACCTTGAGTGTCAAGGGAATTATATAAATTAATGGTGAGGATGATAGCCATTTTATTTTATTTGGCTATACGGAGTTCTTTGAGGTCCTGCCAAAGAAAATATATCTCCTTTTTGCTTCCGTCAGAGTTTTTGAGAGCTATCGACGCGATCGCTGGATCGGATATGACTGCAGCAGTCCCGTTCAGCTGGGGTTCGTGAAGGAAGAGCCAGTTCACGATTTCGAGATCAATGCCTTTTGTCGAGTTTAGGAATTGGACAAGGAATTCAGCCTGCTCACTTTCTGAACTTCCGTGGGCGTCAGAGGAGACCCACCCTATCTCTGTGAATGCAATGGTCTTGTTAGTGAACGCCCTTATTTTTGAATAATAATCGGCCGGAATGTCGCCTGGCTTGTCGAAATACTTCCAGGGGTAGGTCGTAAGCCCTATCAAGTCAGTTCTGTTTGAGAAAAGGCCCAACAAGCCGAACTGGTCATTCTCGTTCATGTGGTTATATGAGAAGACTACCATGACCTTTGTGCTTGGAGAGGCCTGCTTGATTGCTGCGTATGCCTCGTCCAATAACGTTAGATAGGCCCCCAAATCATCAGGACGAAAGTGAAAATAGTCGTTTACCTCATTCCCAAGAGAGAAGTAATCCGGCCTGAACGCTCGAGCGATTGCCTCTGCCTCCTCGGTCCAAAGAGCCCTGAATGTGGGATCCGACAAGTTCGCTGGCACGCCTGGAGGGGCATCAATTGTGTAGACCAAACCAGATCCGTTAACCTGCACGAGCGTTGCGAAATTCAGCGTAATTATCGGCTTGAGGCCGTATACCCTGACGGCCTCAACCACCCTCGTTGAGTTCAAGCGCATGTACTCACCAATGCCCGACGGCGAAACCCACAGCATTGCAACTTCGCCAAGCCCCGCAACTTCTTGGTATGCATTCAATACGTCTTCAAAGGTCGCATTGGGACCGCCCCGGGGTGTCGGTACCATTCCTATGAGAAAATGCCTTTCGGTAATCGGGAGCGTGTAGTTGCTGTGGCGTATTTTTGGATTCTGAACGCCTTGATTCTCAATAATCCCTATGGCTATAATGAGGAGTGCCAATCCTGCAATTCCAATCAATAAGGTTATTTTTTTGGGCACCTTAATCCGCAATTCTTATTCCAGAAAAGGCTTTAATTTTTATTGTCGAGATTCTGAAATTTGTCATTTGCGAGCGGCGCTTAGCCTATGAAAAAGCAGTCACGATCCTTATGGCGCATGAATTTAGCAGGGCTGTTGCGGGTGTGGGTTAGGTCTCGCTCATCGCTGAGCTCTCGCTCTTGCTCTCTCGACTCCTATTACCCGCGATTGCGCCCTGCTACGCTCGGCTCCCACCTCATCGCAATATTGAATCAGGCTACCCTCGAAATAAGCTTTCCAAAGGGATGAAGCGGTAGATCTCGAGCTCGATGGCGGCGACTGGGCACTGAATCCCGAAATTGACAAGGGCTTCAGGGTTGACCTCACCCAATGCGCCCACCCGCGCGCCATCTACAATTATCTCGGCTGCCCTGCCTTCAATGAAAGGAGGCGAGGAGAGTGGCCTGAATGATGCCTCCTTCGATATACCTTTCATCAGGGCAGCCGCAACAGCTTGGATCTCCTCAAAGCTGACCTTGTGGTCGCTTATCGCCGCTGCAACGTGTTCGAGGTCTGCTGGCCCCCCTGAACTTTCCCTGACCACTAGACTGTACTCAAAGACCCTTTGCGGGTAGTTTACATGGGCATTCCGCCCGAGGAAGTCCAAAATCTTCGGGAGAAGGAGGTCTCTGACCAGGGTATAGTCAGAGGAGACTGGCGATGCGATCTCTACAAATCTCCTTTGCGGGAGCTTTGGTTTGTCAACCATGACCTCTCTGCTCGTGAGCATGTAGGTGGCAATTTCCTGGAACCCAGCCCCTACCAGCAAGTCCCTAACCCTCGAGCGGAGCCTGTTCCCAGGCAACAGGGATCCCTCTGTAGCCACAGCAGGGTACTCTGGTGGGACGTTGTTTAGACCAAAAGCCATTATCAAGTCCTCTATCAGATCTACCTCATGGAGTATATCGACCCGATAGGGGGGTACCTCCACAATGATCTCTCTCCCCATTGGCTTCCGTGGGCGATGCCCCATGGAGGCGAGGAGGCGGACTGCCTCGTCCGCGTTTATCTTCAACCCTGATACAGCCTCGGCATTCTCTAGCCTTAGACGATGCTCCCTGTGCTCAAGTTTTGGCGTCGTTGTTGTTTTGTCGGGATAATTGATCTCAACGCTTTGGAGGCGACCTCCCCTCTCGAGGATAGAGGTCACCATTATGTTGAGGCAGATGCCCACTGACTTCTCGTCGAGTCCTGTTACGTCGATGAAGAGATCGCTCGTCTCACTTGTCACGCGCGTCTCCTCGCTGTTTATTATTGGCGGCATCGAGAGCACCCTGCCTCCGGAGTCGGATAGGAGCGGGAATCGTTTCTGGTCCGAGATGATCCAGGCGTACTCCTTCCCCTTTGGGGTGAGCTCGAGGATCTCCCTTCCCCCCAGAGGAGCCGTGGAATCGAGCGGTACAAAGGTTATGTCTGTTGGAAGCCCGGCTGAATAGCGGAAGGGCGGCTTGACCTTTCCAAGGTCGTAGACGCCTATTGACGCCTTCTTCCTGTCAGCCCCATAGGTTTTGTGGAGCTTCTCCTGGAGCTGCATGAACTGCCGAGCTGCCTCCTGGCCGAGAGAGATTTCCCTCACAGCAGCGCACATTATTATTGGGCGCACCTGCAAGGCGGACCTATCGACGGTCAGTCGGAGAGGATCTAAATTGCTCGTTTTTATGGAATATTCAGACGCGCCCTTGGTATATGATCTGATCGCCCTTGCGATGCCCTCCGTGCTGAAGAGGTCAGGTCTGTCGGAGGTCACCTCGATCTGTATCTCGTCGCCACATTCGGACTCTTGACTGCACTTTATGGATGAGAGGAGGGATTCTAACCCCTCGGCCCCCTCTGGGAGGCCTGCAAGGGCTTTTAGATCAGCTGAGCTTATTGTGATTGTGGGCAACTCACCACCACCCCCAAGTGCGGAGCACCTCGAGGTCCGCCGAATGCAACTCGCGGATGTCGCTTATACCTAGCCTTATCATCGCAAGTCGATCGATTCCAATGCCCCACGCTATCACGGGGAATCCGATGCCGAGTGGCTTTAGCACTTCTGGCCTGAAGAGACCTGCGCCCAAGCACTCGATCCAGCCTAGCTTAGGGTGCTTCACAAAGGCGTCTATGCTTGGTTCAGTGAAGGGGTAGTAGCTTGGCTTGAACTTGATATCAGTGAAGCCGAGCTTTTTACCAAACTCAGTGAGTACGCCAAGGAGGTGCCTCACATTGATTCCCTCTCCCCCCACAATGCCGTCGAGCTGGCTGAACTCTATCATGTGCCGGGAATCTATTACGTCCGGCCTGAAGACCTTTGATAGCGAGAACGCCTTCACGGGAGGCTTTCTGTGCGAGTAGAGGTATTTTACTGAGCCGACCGTCATCTGGCTCCTGAGCATCCCGCGGCTGGCGGTCTCCTCGCTCCACTTGTACCCCCATCCCCTGGAGCCGGTCTCCCAGCCGTCCTCGTGCACTCTACGGACTGCGTCTAGGAGGTCCCTCCCCGCACCTACTTGTGGCTGGAGGCCCTTGACCCTGAAGCTGTCATGAACCGCCCTTGCGGGGTGATCCTGCGCCTGGAAAAGTATGTCGAAGTTCCAGAACTCAGTCTCGACGACGTTGCATGTTGCCTCTTCGAAGCCCATGCCCACAAGTATGAGCCTTACCTCGTCAAGGAACTCCAAGTAGGGGTGCTTCTTCCCCAAGGCCATCTTTGGCGGGGAAGCGGTCACATCGTAAGGCCTTAGCCTTGCCTCCCTCCACTTGCCGGATCTGATGATGTCGGAGGTCATGGTGTTGAGGAGGACCTCTGCGGGTTGCTTGCCAGGCACGAGCTCGAGGATGAGTGTCTTGGCTTCCTTGATCTCCACGAGGCCCCTTGATTTGAGCTGCATCAGGATCGATCTCTCCTCATCCGAGAGTGTCGATGCGTCTAATGGGGAGAGTAACCTCCCCAGGAGCGCATTTGCCTCGGACGGCACTTCCTTTTTGAGGACTATCTCGTTACCTTTTGGGCCTTTCTCAACAGTAAAAGATCCCGTCTTCTTCCCCCATCCCAGGGCAGCAGAGATCTCATCTGGCTTGAGCGCGCCAGCTATCGATGACATGGGCGCCCTTCCCCCCATGGACTTGAGGAGGGCAACTAGTCTGACCTCTGGCAGGCCGTTCTGGGCGCAAAATTTGCCCTCATCGGTAAGCGCGACTTCTTCCTTGATCAGTTCCTTTATTGTTATGTATCCCTTTGATGCCAGGAGGCTCGATATCGGAAAGATGGAGCTCTCGGGGATGCTAGAAATCGAGGCCAGCGATCTGGCTTCTGAGCGACCCCCAGCCTTCCTCAAGTGATCCAGCAAGGCAGCTTCTGACTGGCTAAGAGACATGTTTGCGACCCCCTTAAAGACCTTAACATTATCGCATTAGCTCGATCCGAGTAGATTACCTTTCGCATCTATTTCTCCATTTCTAATCCTAGATGAGGATATTGGCTTGCCGTCTGCTGACTTTACATGCGGAACGACATGTATCTTTAGAGCAGGCATCCCTTTGGCGAGCCTGATTGCGTTCGCCTCTTCTGCCCTGATCAAGGTCCCTTCGCTGACGACGAGCACCTCAATAGCTGGATCTGAAAGCAAAGGACCAAACGGGTCTTCCAGCACAACGATCGATGCCCTTTCGAAAAGGCGGTTCACTATAAGGAAAGCCTTGACCTGCCCGATCCTCTGGTTCATTACCTGGATCCCTTCCTTCCCTTGAGAACGGGCAAACTCGTCGGAGGTTATGCCAACGATGACTCGGTCAGCAACCTCAAATGCGCTCCGCAGAAGTGCCTCATGTCCCCTATGGAGGTTGTCAAAAGTGCCGCCAACGGCCGCAACTCTTGCCTTGGGCATGAGAACCACAGATCAAGATCAAGGCAGGGCGGCTTTTAGGTCTTGCCCAGTCTTTCCTCTTATTCCTTCTTTGGCGGCGTCACAGCATATATTGCCTTGATGAAGGAACTTCCAGAGCACTTCTTGCACGGACCCAGATCCTTGAAGATGTAATCGCCCGTGGCGAATGCCCTCTCTTCTCTTATGTCGCAGCCTTTGCAGCCTATTACGGTCATCACTGTCTCAGGCGCCTCCGCGGCTTCCTTCTGCGGTTTCCCAGCGAAGAAGTATATCCCCCAAGACGCGATCAGGAGCGCGAGGCCTACAATCATCAGGTACGAGCTGTACTCAGATATTGGGTCTATGAAAGAAGCTGCCACGAATATCACGAAGGCAGCAACAGTCAATATTATCGAAGCGATCGCGAATTTTGGCTGGCGCCTCTTTGTTTTCGACATCATGTGCTTATCCCTCACTGCCCAACTCCAATCGTGTTGCCTATCCCTGCGACTATCACGATGTCCCCTTCAGATGTCCTCTCGAGTATTCCCTTCTTTATCCTCTCGACTATGTTGTCAGCGGATTCGACGATCTCCTTCTTAATGGTCGTCAAGGCATCTTCGAGTGACATCTTGCAGATTATCGCATCAATCGGTATTTTGTATTTTGTAGCGACGTCCTCTATCTTGAACTTCTCTGGGCCCGGGTCGCCGATTGCCGCGCCTACGCCCTCTACGACTTCGGCAGTGTTCTCGCCTTCGAGCTTCAGACCAGCGTCAACCATGATAATGCGCTTTACTTTCCCCTGCAGCGATTCGACGAGTTGCTTGACCGCTTCACCTGGCTTTCCGACCACTCCACCGGGCCCCTCTGCCTTCAATACGTAGACCTTCCGCTTGGAGATCTCTATCTCTGAATAGACGACCTCCTCGGCGATTGCCGTCTTGGGGGCGCCTACCATGAGCTTCGAAGCGACCAGAGGTCCCAGGCCGTCGCCTATCGGCTTG
>JANHAI010000064.1 GCA_024464205.1 Candidatus Methanomethylicia archaeon | reverse complement strand
CCGCCCCCAGGAGGTCCGAGGTGAGGGCTATCCGGTTCCTGTCCCTCACGGTCATCTGGCAGATCGCCTCGACACCCGCCATCTCTTGTATCAGGTGCGATGCGGCAATGCTGCTCATGTTTGCCCTGGCACGCGGGTTGTCCGTTACGTTGCATGCGATAGTGCATCGCCTCAGCGACCTCGCTGACTCGAGGAGCGCCTCGGTCGAGCTCGTCTTCTGCGGAGATACCTCGCCAGTGAAGACGAAAGCGCCTGACTTCAGCGCCCTCATTAGCTTTGAGCTGGCATCCACCATCTCGGCCTACCTACCTCGCCTCGATCTCCTGTGGCTGAGACTTGGGCGACCTGTCCCTAGGCGCCCTGTACTTTTTGAATTGCTCGACCCTCCCCTGTGCCTTCAATGAGTTGTAAGCCAAGACCCATGCGCAGTCCCTCGTGTAGCCGCTCGCCTCGCACTTGCCCTTCACCTGGCCGCCGCACGGGCCATTCAGCAGCCCCTTGGCGCACCTTACGACGGGGCAGATCCCGCCCGTCTCTGAGATTATGCAGTCCGCGCAGGCGCTGCACCTCTCGTAGTACCTCCCGATCCGCTCGATCTTCCCCACGAATAGGGTGTCGAGCCCTGCTATGACGGGCTTACCCGTAGTCTCCCCGAGCGCTTGCGCCCCCGCGCCGCAGCTGAGGGCGAGGACAGCGTCCGCCCCCTCCAACTCTATCTTGTGCTTGGAGAGGTCTCTCTTCGCAACCCTCACGTCGCAGCATGCCTCGACGACCGTAGAGCCTGCTAGCCTGTCCGACAGTGCGGCTGAGACTGCCTTCACCTGCTCCTGTCCGCCTGTCTGGCAAGCAGTGGCGCATGTCCCGCACCCGATCACGAAGATCTTTCTAAAAGGCGACGCATCCTTGAGTATCTTATCAATGGCCTTTTGCTTTGTGATTATCAACCATTATCCCAACCGGAGCCTTCTAAATCTCTGCTCCTTCGTCTGTTTATATCTCTTTTTGATGGCGCCGCATCGCCTGGCGCGCGGCATCGCCACACTAGCTGGAGCATGGGCAAAGCCGACCATCCTTACAGATCCGCACGCTTTGAGGATGGGATGACGAGGGAAACGCCCCCTTTGCGGGATCAAGCATTTTTAGGCGAGCGGCGATTATTCACGGGAGGGGTTGATCTGGTTTGGTAGAGAGGGAGCATACATTCTGCGAGATTGTTACGTTCGACTACCCCATGTGGAGGAAGTCGTATGCTGCAGGGACCTTCAGGGCGATAGTGGAGGAGTACGAGGGCTCTGATAAGGCAGGCAGGGGTAAGATCATCAAAATACTCTCGGTTGAGCGGCCGAAGCTCTACGACGACTATACGGATCTCCACGGCGGGGTGGACAGCTTGTCGAAGTCGACCACAGCCGAGGACATAAAAAAGCTCTTTGAGGGGAAGGAGGGGACATACGAGCACGACGAGGGGTATTTGCCGCCGAGGCACATGTTCAAGCTCAAGGACCAGTTCCCGATCGAGATAAAGCCCTCAGGGATGCCGTTTGGCTGATATTGGGAAAATTGCAGCCGTGATAGCAGCAGGCGGGGCGTCAAGGCGCTTAGGGGCATTCAAGCCACTCGTCCAGCTCTGCGGCCGCCCGCTTATCTCATATTCGATCGATTTCGCCAGGAGCTTTGCGTCGAAAGTCTGCATCCTGGTCAGGGACGAGGAGCAGTCCAGGCGCATCTCCCACCTTTTGAGCGGGGGGGCGTATGAAGTGATCTGCGACAGCGAGCCCGGCAGCCTCCCTGCATCTGTTGCCGGGGCGATCCGAAAGGCAGGCGAGGACAGGGTCTTCGTCTTTGGTTGTGATATGCCGTTCCTGGACAGGCGACTCCCGTCGATCTTAAACAGATGCCTCGAAGGCACACGAGCTGGAGCGGCTGTCCCGGCCTGGCCGAACGGTTTCATCGAGCCTTTTGCCGGGGTTTACCTACCGAGCAGGGTTCCCCGGTCGTCAAACCTCTCGAACATGCGGCAGTTGTGTGAGGCGATGTGCGCGAAGTATATCGACGTATTCAGCCAAGGTATCGCGGAGCAGACGTTCATTAACGTGAACAGTCTTTCAGACCTCGAGGAGGCCGAGAGGCTTGTTCAGGCGAGTTTACTGACCTCGACGTAGTTTGTATGGAAGGTCGAGCAGCCCCCTATGTCCGAGACGGCGCTGCTCGTCGTGAAGTTCGCTGTCCTTGCGCCCTCCACCAGCTTGGGCCAGGGTATACCATAGCTCAGCGCCACCCCCTTCCTGACTTTAGCGGACGACCTGACCTTCATGATGCAGTCGCCACGGTCGTTCCAGACCAATACACGGTCCCCGTCAGCCACCCCCCGCTCCTCCATGTCAGAGGGGTTCATCTCGATCTCCTGGCCCTTTGCACCGAATATGCTGCTGATGTTGAAGTACTGCGACTTGTGGAGGTCCCTGTGGAACGGCGTCAGCAACCTAAGGGGGAAGGAGCCCGTCACCGCCGTATGGGCAGGGACTGAAGGTAGCCCCTGCTCGACCGCCAGCGATGAGCTGATCTCCACTTTCCCCGACGGGGTTGGGAAGTTCAGGTCCCCAAAAGCGATATGGGGGATTTCGGGAGTCTTGAGCCTGGCAAAACCATGCTTCTTCAATTCGTCAAGGGTGATCCCGGCCATGTAATCAGTCCCGCTCGCGAGTACCTTCTCGGCAAGCTCTTCTGGGGCTTCAACGAGATCATGAAACCCCATCCTGGCGCTCAGCTCCGAGAAGACCTGGTAGTTGGACTTGCACTGGCCGATCGGCTCGATAGCCTTCTCGTTGATGGCGACGTAAAGTCCGCCATATGAGAACTGTATGTCGAAAGTCTCGAAGTAGCTAGTCGCGGGCAGGACCAGGTCGGCCATCCCGGCGGTGTCAGTCATGAAGAGGTCGTGGACAACAGTGAAGAGGTCTTCCCTTGCGAGCCCCTCAAAGACCCTGTTCAGGTCTGGGCACACGGCTGCCGGGTTCGAGTTGTAAACATAGAGAATCTTGATCGGCGGATCGAGCTCTCTGTCAAGGAGGGCGTCGCCCAGCTTCACCATGTTGATCCGCCGCCTCTGTTTCCCCAAGTCGGCTTCTGCAGATTTCACTAGATTCAAATTCACCGTGAAATAATCTGAGTTGGAGTAGAAGAACCCCGCCCCCCTCACGCCCAGGTTCCCTGTTACAGCAGGCAGCAGGCCTATTGCCCGGACCATCTCACCACCATTAATGTTCCGCTGTATCCCCAATCCAATAAGTATCGCGGCTGGCTTTGATCTGCAGTATTCTGATGCGAAGGATTCGAACTCATCTTGTCGTATGCTGCAGAGAGCAGCCACCTTCTCGCTGGTGAATGGCTCGGAGGCTGCCTTAAGACCCTCGAAGCCGATCGTATGATCATTTATGAAATTTGTGTCGAGGAGGGTATTGTCTATGGCGTACTTGACTACGCCAAGGGCGAGGGCCGCGTCAGTGCCTGGCGTCAACTGCAGGTGAATATCGGAATGGGCTGCGGTCTCGCTTCGGACCGGATCTATCGTAACTATTCTTGCACCCGATCTCTTTGCCATCGCATAAATGTGCTGGGAAGTCCAAGCGGGGTTGAAACCCCAGAAGACTATGAGGGATGAGTTGACGAGGTCTTCAGGATCCATCCCTGCGCTCGTCCCGTAGTGCAGCCTCAGCGCCTGCTTACCGGCTTCCGAGCATATGGTGTACAGGATCTCCGAGGCGCCGATCCTGTTGAAGAGCCTATATGGGTAATACCGGTTCAGGATCCCCATGTGCCCTGCGTACATGTATGGAAGTATCGATGACGGGCCATAATCGCGGATCGCCTCCCGGATTTTTTCAATGATAAGATCGTATGCCTTGTCCCACGAGATCCTTTCGAAGTTACCGCTCCCCTTCTTCCCTGTCCGCCTCATAGGGTGCTTTAGCCGTTCCTCCGAATACACGTAGTCGAGTGCCTTCTGACCTTTCCTGCAGAGGGCCCCGCGGGTCAGTCCGTGTTCCCTGCGCCCTTCGACGGATTCAAGCCTGCCGTCGCTTACGTGTGCATAGAGGGCGCACGTGTCATAACAGTCCCTGGGGCAAGCTGCGAAGAACCGCCTTTTTTCTGGCATAAGTTAGTTATACGAAGGCGATTTATTAAGAATACCTTAGGGCAGGGGCATTGTCGGCACTTGAAGGATTTGTCATAGCCAGAAGATGGCGAATGGAATGATCGTTGCGAAGAAGGCGCCGATCGCAATGAAAAGTATTGAAGCCAGGATTGCTATCAAAAGAGCCTGCGCCCAACCTGTTCGGAAAATAGACTTGTAGAGCCAGAGCCACGCTACGAACGCGATTAGCGCTGCCAAGGCAGCAGCAGGAAGACCGCCAAGCAAGCTCAGGAGGGCTGCGGCGAAGAAGCTGACGACGACGTAAACTATCGGGCCGAGAAGGGTCGCCCCCATGGCCTGGCCGAGCGTCGCCCTGCCGCCTGTGATGATCTTCGCGATCAAATACACTGGGAGAGAGACGATGACCCATATGATCAGGAGGGCAACGAAGCCCGCGATGATGCCCAGCAGGCCCAAAGACAGGATGTCGACCATACTTCCATTCTCCGCAGGCAAATAAATAAGCATTATTTACAGGTCTCAGCTGGATTTCAGATTCGCTTATCTCCTAGCTTCATGCATCAATTTAGGCTTTTGATTAACTGGAGGGCTTTATTGAGGGCGTTAAGATTGCTTCTTTTTCCTCTTCAAGGGGAGTATGCCGAACAGGTTCAGAGCAGAGATGAAGAGTATGGCGAAGCCGCATGAGAGTATCCCAGTGGTGACTATCCAATTGACGTTGTTGAGCGACGCCAATCCTACGCCCATTATGGCGAGGCCGGTCCCGAACCTCCCCCAGATGAAGGCTTCGTCCGTCGCTTCACCCCTCTCTTTCGCCTCTTCCCGCATCTCGTTGCTGTTTTTGCCGAGCGTCTCTATCTTGCTGTCTATCTTTATCAGCTCAAAATGGATCTCCTTCAAGAGATTCACGGCTTCATCGTTCTGCGCGGGTCCTGCAATTTTTTTCATCTCTTCGCCTACAGAAGACACCTTGGAATTCACCTCATCAAGCTTTGTCTTGAACAGATTCATCTCGTCCCAGACGCTTTGTGTTGTGAGCCGCTTGCTGCGCTTCGGCTTCTGGGGGGGCACAGATGAATCGGCGGTTGGACCCTCTGCCATGCATTATGTTTTATCACAAGGGATTAATCAGCTTATCCAAAAAATGCGTTATATAGAAATCAAAAGACATTGGAGACCATTGTAATAAAAAGGTGTGATTTAGGGGGCATCAAGGCTCTAACACTGTAACAAGCAGCTTGGCTTGCTCAAGCTGAATCACAGTCCCAGAAGGGAGATCATCGACAGGGAATATCCTGATCATGACTTTCTTGTCAGTCCCGATGAAGCTTGCACATGCTTCGCCATTAACTATTACGCCCCAGGTCTGTTTATTGTCATTACCATTGATTACCCCTAGAGACTGCCAGTGCTTCTGCGCAGGGTTTGCATGGCTATAATTGAAGGCGTCAAACCAGAAGTAATAATAGTCAGGCGGGAAAACGCCCGTAACTGAAAAGATCAACTTTGTGACATTCGAGATCGAATCAACGTGGGAACTGACGTCAAATGAAAGGATCGTTTCTATCCCGCTCGTGTAAGGTTGTCCGAAGATAAGCGCGAAGTAATCATAATCAACATTTATGTTCCCCGTGGTAGCTGCGGTTATGTTTATCATTACTGACCAATCGCCTGTTTGAGAGATCAGCTGATATGAACTAAACGGTATCTTGAAGTTGTAGTGACCTCCATAATCATTGTTGATCATGTTCAGGCTTTGCCAATAGCCATTGCCGGCTGTTGCGTACTCTCCAGTTTCCCAATTCAAGAACTGGACAGTTATGCTGACCAGAAAGTTGCCACTCTGTATATCTACACTGAAATTAAGAAATAGCCGATCATCATATTCGGGATTCTGAGACTTCCCATTGAAAATAGTGCAGCTCAGCGATGAATCCGGGAGTTTGTTAGTTACGGCATGAACGCCTTTACCATCGCCAAAAATTTGCAGGAACTCAAGGTTGCCTGTCTTTGGTCCCTCCAAGGTCTCGCCATTGAGATCGAAGTACGTAGCTGTACCGGAATTGTTGTAGCCTATGAATGCGAATTCCCTTGTCGGCATCGAGTAACTTTGCCCGTCAATGGCATAAAGATTTTTCAAGACGTCAGGGTCATTGATTACCTGACCGTTAACATTTATCTCAGAGATTCTGAAGACGTATTCATTCTCGTTAGGGCCTGGTCCAGGTATTGCGTCATTCAGGAACGGGTTCCCTGGCA